>CAYNVK010000034.1:0-10902 GCA_964400395.1 uncultured Lentimicrobiaceae bacterium
CTATTGGGTGCGGTTCATTATAAAGCATAATCCAGCGCAGAACCTCTACTTTGCCACCCTCCGGTCAGCAGCAAGTTTGGGCTTCCGTTCAGATGTGAAAATCAAAGGCGATATAGGCAGCTCCATTCTTTTGCTGCAAGGCGACAAAATCTATGAATCGTCGGAAGCTGTGCTGAATATAGCATCGCACCTGTCGTATCCCTGGAAAGCAATGGTCGTATTCCGGATTATTCCGGCAGTGATCAGGGATTTCATGTACCAACTGGTAGCCAGCAACCGGCATCGGTTCAGCAGCCGAAAAACATCATGCACACAGGAAATTGCGGGCATGAAACATCGTTTCCTGTAATCACAGGAAATTTGCGCCTGATTTTAAAGCATATTCCTCCAGGGAGAATTTTCTTCTACTTTGCCATCTGCACGAATGCCGGACATACAAAACAACAGTTGTGGGTATTCAAACCCGCCTATTCCCTGTTTTTGGTATCAAGAAAAAGTGTAACCGGGCCATCGTTCACCAGGCTTATTTCCATGTGTGCGCCAAACACACCGGTTGCTACACTGTGCCCTAAGATGGATTCGACGGTTGTGATAAATGATTCGTACACAGGCTTGGCAAAATCAGGACGTGCAGCTTTACTGTACGAAGGCCTGTTTCCTTTGCGCGTGCTGGCATGCAGGGTAAACTGGCTCACAATCATGATATCGCCGTCAATATCCCTGATATCCAGATCCATCACTCCCTGGCTGTCGTCGAAAACCCGCAGGCCGGTAACTTTGTTACACAACCATTCCAGGTCTTCCGGTGTGTCGGATTCCTCTATGCTTAGCAGAAGTAATAATCCGTAACCTATACGGCTATATTCCTGCCCGTTAATATGAAGGGTGCAGGATGTAACTCTTTGAATAACTGTTCTCATAAGATTTCTATAAACTTTAAATAATTTATTTTTTGTTTCAATTGTGTTTTACGCTAATCGTAATCTGTGGTGTCGAGGTTTTCATCGTTCAGCAAGCCCAGATAATTGTGGTACCTTTCGGCGCTGATGTTGCCTTCGTCACGTGCTTTTTTAACGGCGCAGCCTGGCTCGTGGTTGTGGGTGCAGTTGTTGTAGCGACAGAGTGGCAGCAAAGCCCTGAATTCAGGAAAACGTTCGCTGATTTCCTGGCTTTCGAAATGCACCAGTCCGAATTCTTTAATTCCCGGCGTATCAATCATATAACCGCCAAACGAAAGCGGGTGCATTTCGGCAAATGTGGTGGTATGCATCCCTTTGTTATGATACGATGAAATATCACCGGTTTTTAAAGTGAGCATTGGATCGAGGGCGTTGATGAGCGCTGATTTCCCGACACCCGAATGGCCCGAAAAAAGGTTTACCTTATCGGCTAAAACCTCCCGCAAGGTATCAATCCCGTTGCCCTTTAAAGCAGATACCGCGTATGAAGGATACCCGAGCGAACTGTAAAGTTGCATCAGTTCGTTACAACGATCCATGGCTTCGCCCGTGTAGATATCAGTTTTGTTGAACACCAAGGCAGCCGGAATATGGTATGCTTCGGCTGTAACCAGGAGCCTGTCGATAAAACCGGTTGAAGTACGTGGCAACATAATACTGGCAACAATGTATAACCTGTCGATGTTGGAGGCTATGATATGAGCCGATTTCGAAAGATTAATACTTCGGCGCACAATATAGTTAACCCGGGGTTCGATGCCGGTAATTATCCCGTTTTCCTCATCCCCTTCCCACTTAAACTCTACATGATCGCCAACAGCAACAGGATTGGTTGAACGGATGCCATGAATCCTGAACTGACCTTTCAGCCTGCAATTGCAAAGCCTTTTATTGTCAGTCATTACGGTATACCAACTACCTGTCGATTTTATGACGATTCCTCTCACTCCTGAATTTTCAATTTTTACTTCCGGAATCTATACCGGAGGGTAAGCTTCATGCTTATCAGCAGGGTGTAAAATTACCGCTTTTACGTTTGTGTTTGCATCGAAGTGAAAATATTAACATTTTATGAAATTCACTTCGGTACACTAAATATAAACAATCAAACCTGCAAAGCGTTTCACCCAGGGAAGGATTAAACTCCATATTTCATATTTTAAGCAGGACTCCATGATATTCGGTCAATAGTCACTATATTTGAAAAAAAATTAAAATGGAAGCAAGTGCTATACTGTCACTTTTGCCGGCACCGCTGGCAGCAGCAGTTTTATATCTCTTTGTCCGTTATAAATTCCCCAAGGGTGATTTTAAACTTGTTTTTAAATCATTTTTCTTTGGCGTTGTCGGAATCATACCCATTTACTTTATTGACAAACTAATCATTTACCTGCATCTGGATCACCTGCATAGCCTGAACCGAACCCTGTTCTATGCTTTTGTGCTCACAGGTGGTGTGTATGAACTCTGGAAATTTATGGTACTTAAACTTTTGGTTTATCCATCACAAAAAGTGAAGAGAACCGCTGAGATGATTTTTTACAGCATCATCATTGCAGCCGGATTTACCAGCGCCTATTCGGTTTATGCCCTGTTCTATGCCCCGGCTTACATCAGCGTATCCCTTTATGCTGTAAGCATAGCCCCGGTTTTTATATCAATAGCCGTTATTATGGGATATTTTGCAGGCATCGCACTCAACCGGAAATATGCCCTTACCGACCTGCTGACAGGTTTATTTATTTCGATTGTTTTTCAGGGGATTTATCGTTTTTGCTTATTAACCACTGATACTTTGCTGCTATACCTGGCCATGGCCGGCATGCTTGCAACAGGAATTACTTTCGTGATTTTCAGTTTCAGGGGATCCGAAGACTCAGATTAGGCGGTACACTTTCCCGGGGAGGCACCTGATAATGCCTTCAAACTCCAGATTTAATAATATGGATGCAGCCCTGGAAGGTAACAGTTTAGTTTCAAGCAGCAGTGTATCCACATCCAGGTCGCCCTTTTCCTTCAATATATTTACAATAATTTCCTCTTCCGGGCTTAGGTTTACAAACAGCTGTCGCTGAATAGTATGCTTCGGGACTTTCACCTCATCCCAGTTTAACAGGTAGCTGATATCTGCCGCCGACTGAATCAGGACTGCCTTATTGATCTTGATTAATTTATTACAACCTTCCGAATGCGGATCTCCGATTCGCCCCGGAACAGCAAACACATCGCGGTTGTATGAGTTCGCGATATCGGCGGTAATCAGGGCGCCCCCGCTTTCGCCGGCTTCAACCACTATGGTCGCATCGCTCATTCCGGCAATGATGCGGTTACGCATGGGGAAATTTTCGCGATCGGGCAAGGTATTACTCATATATTCGCACAAAAGTCCGCCCGTTTCCAGTATTTTTTCAGCCAGCGAGCGGTTGGCAAACGGATAAACTCGATCGAGCCCATGGCCGAGTACTGCAACCGTGGGCAGGTTGTTATCCAATGCTGCTTTATGCGACCAGGTGTCGATTCCATAAGCAAGCCCACTTATAATTAATGCCCCGTGCGCCTGAAGACCGTCAATTATTTTGCGACACATATCGCGGCCATATTCCGTGGCTTTTCGCGTACCAACCAGGGCAACCACTTTGGGTGCATTCAGATCGGCTACCCCTTTGTAATACAGCAGCAGCGGGCTGTCGTGGCATTGTTTCAGCCTGATGGGGTAATCTTTATCGAGGTAAAAAAGCGGAGTTATTTTATTTTTTTCAATAAATGAAATTTCTTCTTCAGCACGCTCGAAGGCATTGTGATTGATCAGTGCATTTACTGTTTGCTCACCAATGCCCGGAATTTTAAGCAGTGCGCGCCGCTTTTCCATGAAAACAGCCTGAACCCCGCCGCAATAAGCAACCAGGCTTTTACCGTTCACACTTCCAACACCGGGAACGAGGGTTAGCGCTATTTTATAAATCAGATCATCCATACTGCTGCCCAAACTTACGAATTTTACAAAAACTTCTTTTACATGGCAGTGTATTATTTTTAAATCCGCAAATCATATATTTGCATAAATAAATGATGCAACCAAAACCCTTACATATTCTTATCAGCCCGCTCGACTGGGGGCTTGGCCATGCATCGCGCTGCATCCCGCTTATCAGGCATCTGGCAAACTCAGGACACAGGATTACTTTAGCCGGTTCTGGTCGTTCGCTTAAAATGCTACAGATTGAATTCCCGAATTTAAAAAGCATTGTAGTACCCGGGTTTTCGCCCACCTATTCCAGGTCGGGGAACACCATACTACACCTTTTTTTGTCGATTCCCGGGTTTTTAAAATCCATGGTATCAGAGCACTGTGCTTTACGCAACATCCTGAATACAGAACACATTGATATTGTGATTTCGGATAACAGGTACGGATTCAGGCATAAGTCAGTGAAGAGCATTCTCATTACCCACCAGGTAATGATAAAAACTCCCGGCTGGCTGAGATTTGCCGAATACCCGCTGTACCGCCTTTCGCGATTACTCATTAGCCGTTTCGACGAATGCTGGATTCCTGACGATGCACAAAAACCAGGACTTAGCGGCGATCTGTCGCACAAATACAAACTTCCGGGCAATGCCGGATTTATAGGCCCGCTTTCGCGATTCGAAAACCGGGATTTAGCATGCGAACAAAGCCCTGACGATCGGAAAATTGTAGCCATAATATCAGGTCCTGAACCCCAACGCAGTGTTTTTGAGGAACTGATTACCCAACAGCTCCGCGAAATGAATGTCCCCGCCACAGTCATCGGCGGAAAACCTGAATTATCATCAACCGGCAACACAGGAACAAAACCGGAAATATTACCTTACATGGAAACCGAATCCCTGGGCAAAGCAATTCATTCGGCTTCCCTGGTAATATGCCGGTCGGGATATTCGTCGGTTATGGATTTGCAGGCGCTGGGAGCCAAAGCATTATTTGTACCTACACCCGGACAAACAGAACAGGAATATCTTGCCAGACTTTACCACCAGCAAGGTATAGCACTGAGCCGGCAACAGGAACAGCTGAACCTGCCATCCGACATAAAAGAAGCTTCAGCTTATGCCGGATTTAAAAAAAAGGCTGTAACTGAAAAATATAAAACAGTATTGGATGCGCTCCAAAAGAAATAATTCGCTTCTCAGATTTTTCTAAGTATTTTTGCAACCCTTAAAAGCATCAACATGATTCTGCAATTTATCCACTGGCATGTAAGCCCAACTATTTTCAGTCTCGGACCCGTTAGTGTACGCTGGTACGGATTACTTTTTGCCATGTCCTTCGTAGTCGGTTATTTTATCATGCTGCGTATTTTCCGTAAGGAAAACATTCCGGAACCCCTACTCGACCAACTCAGCATGTATATGCTTATAGCCACTGTTGTTGGGGCAAGGCTTGGCCATGTTTTGTTCTATGAACCCGAATCGTACCTGGCACACCCGCTCGATATCCTAAAAATATGGCAGGGTGGATTGGCCAGCCATGGCGCCGCTATTGGGATTATCGCTGCCTTGCTGCTTTTTGCCCGCAAAACACGGCAGCCTTTCCTCTGGGTGATTGACAGGATCGTAATTGTAGTAGCCCTGGCCGGATTTTTTATCAGAACCGGGAACCTGTTTAACAGCGAAATATACGGTAACCTCACACAACTGCCATGGGGTTTTATTTTTGAACGCGCCGGCGAAACCTTGCCACGACACCCCACCCAGATTTATGAAGGTTTGTGCTACCTGGGCATTTTCTTTTTCCTGCTTTGGTCTTACTATCAAAAGAACGGGAAACCAAGGCCCGGATTCCTGTTTGGATTTTTCCTGGTTTCCGTTTTCGGGTTCAGGCTCCTGGTCGAATTTATCAAAGAACCACAGGTGAATTTCGAAAATTCAATGGCGCTCAATATGGGCCAGCTGCTTTCTATTCCATTTATTATTGGTGGAATTATCCTGTTGGTCAGGAAGCCGAAAATCACTAAATAATACATTTGCTTAATAGCGCTGAGTGTTTAAAAGGGAGCCTGAGGCTCCTTTTTATTATGTTGCAATGCCTTTGTTACAAAAAATGGATCAGGTGCAAAAGTTGTGGAGAAAGGATAAAATTAGGGCTTTCAAGCACAAGAGTTGTGAAGTACGGATCAAAATGTTGAATCCCTGTACCCCAATGTTCTCAAACGTATAGTCTATCTTAGCAGGGACCGGCCTAATAAAAATACGCCAGCGGTTCTTGCCGGAGGTATGTGCGCAGGGCATGTGCGTAGCAATACACAGCAAGGACAACTGCCAGGATTTGTTTTACTCTTTCATGCCTTGTATTGCGAGGAGATAGCTCCGGCTTAGAAGCGCCAGTATTTTTATTACGCCTTGAATTTTTGTTACTTTTTTTTCAAGAAAAAAGTAAAAAAGTCTGAAAAAAATGAAAGTCTCCTCATTGTTGCATGTCTTAGACTTTTATCTTGAGAAAAGCAAAGTGGCTTGAATCAATATTAGATACTTTAAAAATGAAACCGATGTATTACAACTACCAGGAACTTTAATATCACCTGGTTTACCTGGCAATTTTGTATTCCAGGCCTGAGCACTTTCTTGCTGATTCTCTATTTACCAAAGCTTCCAGTAAAAGTGAAAGGGTAAAAGGGTATCCCTTTTCATAAAAAAAGGGAGCCGAAGCTCCCTTTTAAACCATTAAATAAAAACCCTGGGTTATTTCATCACACCCATTCGCTCATTCAAAAATTTATCGACTTTAAGTGATAAATCTTTTTGGTTGTATTGATCGGTAAGTTGCTTCATAGAGCTGAAGAACCCATAGGCTTCGTTAATATCTTCGTCATAATTAGCCCTAAACTCGGGGTTGAGCGACAAATAATAGTCAACATTCTGCTGGTATATCTGCATAAGCCTGTTTGCAAGCTTGTTACCTTTATCAAAAGCACCTGCTTTGTAATAAACATCTACGAACTGAATCATATAATAATCGTAGTGAATTTTATTATCAGGGAACACTTTCTGAACGTAATCACAAACCTTAACGGCCGAATCCATTTTGTTTTCAATGGTAAGTTTGCGGGCTAAGCGGGCAAAATTCTGTTTAGGAATCATGGAGTTGCGATAGCTTTCGCGATCCACATAAACTTCGGGAAGATTCAGGTTACCCCATTTGCATTTGTTCATCAGGATATCGTACGAATTTAGAGCATCCACACTTCCTACGCCTTTTATATAGTCGCGTTCGTCGGGTTTAACAGGCATAAACCTGTACACAAAACCATCCTGGTAACAATATTTATCCACATCAACAGCATCGCTTACGCTTGATGGGCTTGCAAAGTAGATCGGACGTTTAAATTTGTTTTTAGCCAGGAAATCGAGCAACATCAGGTCATTCTTATAAAGATAGTTCGACTTGATATCCCATTCAACACTACCTACCACTTTATCAGCCAGGTAAGCCGGAACAATGCCATTTTTAACCAGGGAAGCTGAGTCAACTGTTATTTTCACCTTCTTGGTTGGATAAATAGCAATGGAGCGCGATCCCGACATAAACCTGGATGCCGGATCGTCGCTTGCGATCAGGTCGATGAGGTCCTGGAGTTCAACCCTGTCCTGTAACTGGCCTGAATATGCACAAACTTCGTTGATACCTTTGTTATACTGATCGTACGAAAGTGTAAAAGGCAATGCATCCGATTCGTAAACCTTACGCATCAACTGGTGCACATACCAGTCGCCGGAGGAAAGCATGAAGTTTACAACCCTTACATCGGTTCTGATTCCCTGCACTTCCTGGGCATACCAGAGCGGGAAAGTATCATTATCGCCGTTGGTAATCAGGATGGCATTGGGAGCACACGAATTAAGATAGTTAGCCGCAAAATCGACGGTTGCATATTTCTTGGCACGGGAGTGATCGTCCCAGCCTTCTTTGGCCATGATGGTTGGTACCAGCAAAAGGCAAACAACCGTTATCGGGATGGCAATATACTTCTCATTTATTTTTTTCAGCATATCCCACAGCGCCATTACTCCCAGGCCGATCCATATAGCAAAGGCATAGAAGGAGCCTGCAAACGCATAATCACGTTCACGCGGCTGGTATGGCGTGATATTGAGATAGAGTACAATGGCCAGGCCTGTCATAAAAAACAATAACAACACCACGAGGAATCCATCAGTATGCTTCCTGATATGGAAGTATAAACCCAGGAGCCCCAGGATGAGTGGCAGGAAGTAGAATTTGTTGTTAGCCGGGTTTTTCATACTATCAGGAAGATTGGACTGATCCCCGAGGAAAACACTATCGAGCGCATTGATGCCGCTGATCCAGTTTCCGTAACGAATTCCGCCATGTCCTTCGATGTCATTCTGCCTTCCGACGAAATTCCAGAAGAAGTAACGCATATACATATGACCAACCTGGTAACGAAGGAAGAAACGTACATTTTCGATAAATGTAGGCTTATACAAAGTTTCAGGTTTGCCTTCGTCATTCACTACATCAATGGGAGTTCCTTTAACCTTGCCCCACGATTTATATGCTGAAATATGACTGGGTTTCTGGTTGCTCCACATACGTGGGAAAATGGTACAGAAAGCTTTATCATAATTTGGGATGGTATTTTTACGATCATCCGTCATCACATATTTACCTTTTTTAGCGTCCTTCACATAAAAAGGTGTACCATCATCATACGGATCAGTTTTATCCTGGGGCGCATTGTAATACTGTCCATAAGCTATGGGCCAGGTTCCGTATTGCTCGCGGTTGAGATATGATAAAAGACTTACTGCATCGCTCGGATCATTTTCATTGATAGGCGTGTTAGTGTTGGCACGAATTACCAGCATGAAAAATGACGAATAACCAACCAACAGGAAGGCAATGGACAGGAACACCGTGTTGGCAACAGCCCTCACCTGGCTCCGGTTTAACCGGCCGGGTTCGCTCTTGTACCAGTAGTAAATGCCAATTACAACAAGTAATCCAAGGAAGGTTGTCCACGAAAATATCGCCAACAGGAGTAAAAGCACTCCACCAACCACATAATTTATCGTTGAATGCGTATCCTGGTAAGTAAACCTTATGCTCCACACCAGCACGCCTATTAATACAAGGAAATAGAAAAGAGTTCCCGAATTGAACGGAAGCCCGAAGTCATTTACAAAAAGGATTTCGTATTTGCCTGCCAGGAATACGGTATAAGGAATAACCATAAACATGATAAAGGCGAGGATAAAAAACGAAATTCCAAGCGTTAATATTGAACCTTTCCAGGTTGACTTATATTTTCGGAAATAGAATACAAGTGCAATGGCAGGTATGGCCAGCAGGTTGAGCAAATGCACCCCGATTGAAAGCCCCATTAAATAAGCGATAAAAATAATCCAACGCTGCGAATGCGGTTCATCGGCAACCTGGTCCCATTTTAAGATGGCCCAGAATACGATAGCCGTGAAAAACGATGACATGGCATAAACTTCTCCTTCGACCGCCGAAAACCAGAATGAATCACTGAATGTATAAGCCAGGGCTCCTACCAATCCACTACCCAGTATAGCATACATGCGACCGGTGCTGATTTCAGTATCTTTAGTGAATTTCAGCCCCAGCATGGTAATACTCCAGAACAGGAACAGAATAGTAGCAGAACTGCTCAGGGCTGACATTATATTAACCATCATAGCTACCTTGCTGGTATCGCCAAAGGCAAACAAAGTAAAGAAACGGCCGAGTAACTGGAAAAGTGGTGCTCCCGGTGGATGGCCTACCTGGAGTTTAAACGCGGTTGTAATGTATTCACCGCAGTCCCACCAGCTGGCAGTAGGCTCAATTGTTGACAAATAAACCCACGATGCGAAGGCAAAAACGATCCATCCCAACAGGTTATTCAGTTTCCTGAATGTTTTCATGAAAAATCGGATTAATGAATAAACAAATTTTTGAAGGGACGAAATTAACCAATAATTATGAAGTATCTACAATTTTTAGGATTTGTTAAGAAAATGCAAACGTTACAAACCCGCATTGTAAACCAAACAATCCTTTTACAGCACAAGGATTGCCTTAAAAACTACCTAACAAAGCAGCCCCAAATTTATCTCATCAAAGGTTCAGAATCATAGAATCATACATGCTGCAAAGGGCACATCCGTTGACAGGCATAAGATACAGGGAGTTTTACAAGAAGATTTTTGCCATTTTTTTTCATTTGGTTTAAATATGTTAAAAAAAAATACTACTTTTGCAGTCCTTTTAGGGAAGAAATTAGTTTGTCCGATGGTGTAAAGGCAGCACGAATGGTTTTGGTCCATTCGGTCTAGGTTCGAATCCTGGTCGGACAACTTTGATTCAATCAACTGGTTATCAATAACTATAAATTAAGCAAAACGCTATTGATTCACTTCTTACTCATTAGTAATAAGAGCCAGGCAACAGAATTCAACAGTATGTTTACACGTATGCGTATTCATACTCGTGACGAATAGTGGAGGGGACTTTTGTCCCCTCTTTTATTAATTTGAAGTTTTTATTTGTAATCCAATACAAACCATGATCAGCGAACAACTCATAAAAGATCTCACCAACCAGCACCTGGAAGGCACCGATCGTTTTGCAGTAAGCGTTGCAGTAAGGCCCGATAACCGCATCAGGATTTTTATCGATAGCGATAGCCATGTACTGATTGAACATTGTATTGAATTGAGCAAATTCATTGAGTCGCAGCTCGACCGCGATGTGGAGGACTTCGAACTAAATGTTTCCTCATCAGGTCTGGATCAGCCATACAAGCTTTCGCGACAGTATATTAAAAACATTGGCCGCGAAGTATCCGTTTTACAAAAAGACAATACCAAAACAGAAGGTACGCTGATAGCAGCCGACGAACTTGGGTTTACTGTAAAGCAAATTACCAAGGTTAAA
>CAYNVK010000034.1:10912-14791 GCA_964400395.1 uncultured Lentimicrobiaceae bacterium
AGCAAAGTTGAGGGAGAACTCATAGCTGCCGACACCGAAAAATTCAGTGTGAAAGAAATTACCAAAGTAAAAAAAGTTATTACCGAAACCACGCATACTTTCCTGTATAGCGATATAAAGGAAACCAAAGAAATCATTAAAATCTGAAACTCAAATATTAATTTGCCATGGGCGAAATGGAGCACATCAACCTGGTCGAGACATTTTCTGAATTCAAAGAATTCAAAAACATTGATCGTGAAACCCTGATGCGTATTCTGGAAGATGTATTCAGGCATATGTTGATTAAGAAAAATGGTACCGACGAAAATATCGATATTATTGTTAACGTCGACAAAGGTGACCTCGAAATCTGGCGGAAACGTACCATTGTTGAAGATGATGAACTGGAAGACGAAAATCTCCAGATCTCATATTCCGAAGCCATTAAAATTGAACCCGACTTCGAAGTTGGGGAAGAAGTGGTTGAACCCATCAGGCTTGCTGATATCGGGCGACGCGAAATCCTCACCGTACGCCAGAACCTGATTTCGAAGGTACAGGAGTATGAAAAGGACAATATTTTCCGCAAGTACAAGGATCGCATTGGCGACATTGTAACCGGAGAGGTTTATCAGGTTTGGAAAAACGAGATACTGGTACTCGACGACGAGGACCTGGAACTCACCATGCCGCGCACCGAGCAAATCCCCGGCGATTTTTACCGCAAGGGCGACACCATACGTGCGGTGGTTGCACGGGTCGATATGAAGAAAAATGCGCCTGTGATTATCCTTTCACGTACCTCGCCCATGTTCCTCGAGCGTTTACTCGAAGGTGAAGTACCGGAAATTTTCGACGGGCTCATCACTATTAAAAATATTGTGCGCGTTCCCGGCGAAAGAGCCAAAATTGCCGTTGAATCATACGACGATCGCATTGACCCCGTTGGTGCCTGCGTTGGTATGAAAGGATCACGAATTCATGGCATTGTACGCGAACTTCGCAACGAAAATATCGATGTAATAAACTATACTTCAAACTCGAGCCTGTATATTCAGCGTTCACTGAGCCCGGCTAAAATTACTTCCATCAACCTCGATGAAGAAAATAAGAGAGCTGAAGTATACATGAAACCCGACCAGGTATCGCTTGCAATCGGAAAGGGAGGCCATAACATTAAACTAGCCGGTAAACTTACCGGTTACGAAATTGATGTTTACCGCGATACTGATTCCGATTACGAAGATGTTGACCTGCAGGAATTCAACGACGAAATAGATCAGTGGATCATCGATGAATTAAAAAGCATCGGCTGCGACACTGCAAAGAGTGTTCTCGAACTGAGCGCAGAAGAGCTGGTACGCCGCTCGCAACTGGAAGAAGAAACCATTCGCGAAGTGCACCGTATTCTCAAAGCTGAGTTTGAATAACGCATAAACACAGATGATGACAGAAGAAAACCATTGGCACTATTCTCTCATCAAGGCTTTGCATCTATATGTATGCAAGCTGATATCTGCGGCTAATACATATAAGTTTGAAAATTAAATCGTACTTTTACTCACTTATTCCGAGCTTCAGGCGAAATTTCGATAAAAGCATGTCAGACGGACCCATATCAATCAGGCTTGGAAAAGCCGCAACCGAATTTAATGTCGGTGTATCAACTATCGTAGACTTTCTGCATAAGAAAGGTTTTAAAATAGATAGTAATCCGAACACCAAGTTAAGTCCGGAAATGCATTCTCTTTTGGTGAAAGAATACCAGCCCGATAAGGCTGCAAAGGATATTGCCAAACACATCGAATTAGAGTACCAGGCTCAGAAAACTGTAAAAACTGAGGAAAAGAAACCCCAGGTACCGGAAACTGCCGAAGTGAAAACAGTGAAGGAAAGTGTTGCTACACCTCCTGCACAGCCAAAGGCACCGGTCGACGTACCGGTAGCACCAAAGCCAGTAGCTGCCCCGGCACCTGTTGTGGAGAAAACTCCGGAACCTGCTCCTGCCCCGGCAGTTGAAGCAAAACCTGTTGTAATTGCACCTCCTGCACCTCAACCCGTGAAGGAAGAAGTGAAACCTGAAGCGCCCAAAGCAGTGGCACCACAGCCTGAGCCTGTTCAGGAACAGAAAGTTGTTGTTGCCGAAACGCCCGAAGTTAAGCCCCAGGTTGCACCAACACCCCCTGCAGCAGAGCCGGTTATTACCGCCGCTAACGACGACCTTGTGCTTTCCGGCCCCAAAGTGCTGGGCACTATCGACCTGAAACAGTTTGATAAGAAGCCTAAGAAAAAAGAGAAAGCCGAAAAAGGTGCAGCAAAAGATCATAAAAAGGAAACAGCAGAACCACTTCCTGTGGCTGAAGCACCTGTTGCAGTTCCAGAGCCTTTGCCAACTCCGGCCCCGGCACCTGTAGCAGTTGAAGCTCCGGTTGCTGAACAGCCTGTAAAAACCGAAACCCCTGAGGAAACGCCGGTACGCACAAGCGACCAGCCTTCTATCGATGGTATTTACAATAAGAGTGATTCCAATTTCCTCCAAACAAAGTTTACCAAGCTCGAGGGACCCAAAATTCTGAGTAAAATAGAATTGCCTTCACCATCGAGGCCTGAACCACGTAAACCGGTGGCTTCGTCGAGTGATGAAGACTCAAAATCGAAAAAACGCAAACGCAAACGCCTGAATAAAGGCAAAAACGGAACAGCCGAAACCCCATCAACTGCTGCACCCGGCACTGCAACCCCGCGTGTAGTTAACCCGGCCAGGCCACACGATAAATCGAAAGCAAAACCAGGCGTAAAAGGCAACACACGCCCTGCTATGCCAAAAGCTGAGCTCACTGACGAGGATATCCAGAAGCAGATTAAAGAAACATTACAGCGCTTGAGTGGCACAGGTAAATCGAAAGCTTCGAAATACCGTCGCGAAAAGCGAAATGTTATCAGCCAGCACATGCAGGAGGAAGTTGCAAGGCTTGAAGAAGACAAAAAAGTACTTAAAGTTACCGAATTTGTTACTGCCAACGACCTTGCAGTGATGATGGATGTGCCGGTTACCAAAATCATTGGTACCTGTATGACCCTCGGGATGTTTGTTTCTATAAACCAACGTCTGGATGCTGAAACCATTTCGGTACTTGCCGATGAATTCGGATATAAAGTTGAATTTGTAAGTGTCGAAGTTCAGGAAGCTATTGAGAATACTGATGAGGCTGATGACCCGGCCATGCTGAAACCGCGTAACCCGATTGTAACTGTGATGGGTCACGTGGATCATGGTAAAACATCACTTCTCGACCATATCCGTAATGCAAATGTTATTGCCGGTGAAGCCGGGGGTATTACACAGCACATCGGTGCTTACGAAGTTCAGCTGGAGGACGGACGCAAAATCACTTTCCTCGATACCCCTGGTCACGAAGCATTTACTGCTATGCGTGCCCGTGGAGCCCAGGTTACTGACATTGTAATTATTGTTGTGGCAGCTGACGATACTGTGATGCCTCAAACCAAGGAAGCCATCAACCACGCACAGGCTGCAGGCGTTCCCATGGTATTCGCGATCAATAAAATTGATAAAAACGGGGCAAATCCCGAAAAGATAAAAGAAGAACTTTCTAAACTCAATATCCTGGTTGAAGACTGGGGTGGAAAATACCAGAGCCAGGAAATTTCCGCTAAAAAAGGAATAAATGTTTCGGAACTGCTCGACAAAGTGTTGCTCGAGGCCGAACTCCTCGACCTGAAAGCAAATCCCGAAGCCAGGGCTTCAGGAACTGTTATTGAGTCGTCGTTGGATAAAGGACGCGGCTATGTAGCCAAACTCCTGGTTCAGAACGGTACACTGAAATTGGGTGACTTCATACTTGCAGGCTCAGTGTATGGTAAAGTAAAAGCCAT
>CAYNVK010000035.1:0-9035 GCA_964400395.1 uncultured Lentimicrobiaceae bacterium
CGAAATCATGGAATAATAAAGCCCGGCATCAACACCATTGCTTAAACTTCCATTAATACCGCTGCCGGTAATATTGTTGTACTGCAAATACCAGAAATCGCTGGCGTCTCTTATGATGTCTTCGCCTGATGCATTAAAATACTCGGAATTAGAGTTTTGCATGGTGAAACCGCCTACTGCATTGATGGCATGCTTTTCGAAAGTTTTACTATAGTTCAGGGTGTTTTCCCAGAGCCAGGTAAAGTTTTCGGACGATCCTTTAAAAAGACTGCTTTTCGAGTGTTTCTGCATTGATTCGGTTCCATCGTAATATAACACAGTGTAAGCGGGTGAGAACGACTCAGCCTTGTTATAACCGGCATCAATACCAAAACTGGTTTTTGCGACAAAATTCTTCAGGAATGTTGCTTCCAAAAACATATTACCCACGGCACGGATACCTTTATTAAAACTATTGTTGTACTCAATGCTGGCAAGCGGGTTACCTACGCCCTGAACACCGGCAAATGAACCGTCGGCCCGGTATGGCTCAAGTGTAGGCCATGCCCTGTATGCCTGAAAAACTACGCCGGGCTCGGTTTGCTGTTTGTAAGGAGCCATGGTAATGTTATTGCCAAGTTTCAAATGATCAGTCAGCAAATAGGTATTATTCAGTTTTAGTGTTACACGTTCGTACCCTGATTTGTCAATAATACCTTTCTGGTTAAAATATCCGATACCAATATAATAGGATGTCTTTTTAGTAGCGCCCCAGGCCGAAATCTGGTGGTTGTTTATCGGTGCTGTCTGAAAAATCAGGTCCTGCCAGTCGGTATTCGGTACGGCATCTACATTGTTGTAATTGGGATCACCTGGAATTTCGTTGGCAATGGTTGCAAATTCCTTGCCATCGAGCAGGTCAATTTTTTTTGATAATGATTGAATACTGTACTCGCCCGAATAACTGAAATTGGTTTTTTCAACATTGGTTGAACCGCTTTTGGTTGTGATAAGGATTACTCCGTTGGATCCCCTTGAGCCGTACATGGATGTGGCTGATGCATCCTTTAAAACTTCCATAGATGCAATATCGGCACTGTTGAGGAAGGAGATATTGTCGAGTATAACGCCATCGACCACATAAATAGGGGAGGAGTTGTTGAATGTTCCCACACCCCTTATTCTTACTGCAGGAGTGGCCCCGGGCGCGCCGGAAGTACTTGTAACCTGCACGCCTGTAACTTTACCCTGCAAACCTTGCTCTGCATTGAGCGAAGTAACTTTTGTAAGATCTTTTGCCTTAATTGAGCCCACAGCCCCGGTGAGGTCGCTTTTGCGAACGGTTCCATAACCGATAACTACAATTTCTGAGAGCATAACCTTGCTGGGCTCGAGTAAAATGTTAATATTACTCTGGTTCCCGATGGTAACCTCCTGTTGCAGATAGCCCACAAACGAAATAACTAAGACCTGATCAGCAGGCTCAACCTGCAGCGAAAATTTTCCGTTGATGTCTGTCGAAGCTCCCCTGGTACTGCCCTTAATTAATACGGTAGCCCCCGGAAGCGTCTCTTTGGTGTCGGCTGCTGAAATTTGCCCGGTGATCGTCCTGGTTTGGGCCCCCACAAAGGATACGGACCCCAGTAGGAGTATCACCAAAGCCAAGGCAACTCTGAAATTGATTCCTGGATGGTTTGGTTTGTTAATTTTCATCATATTGTTGGGTTTGGTAATTAAATATGATTATTGAGTTATAGTTTCCTGCTTAGCTCATTAAATTCAAACTATCAAAAAAAAGGACTTGTTCGCGTTGGGTTTTATTTAGAGTGTAAATACAAGCATGCCTGCCGAGTGAAATCGTAGATATTTTTACACAAATAAAATAGCTATTTGTCATATATCAATATTTATTGTATCCATCACTATTACTTCACTGTAAACGATAACCAAACCTGTACCTCAACATTACTACTACACGTTAAGTCTGTTAAAGTTTAAAATCTTGATATACAAATATATGAAAATGGTTTCTGCTGTGAAAATATAATTTTGAACCGGAGTTGAAAACGGTTTTGTGAAAGTACAGCGAGCTGATTTTAAGTGTTAAGCTACGGGATCAGAACCTTAAAACTGCATGATATAGCCTACCAGGTTTTCGTCCGACGAAAGGGAAAGCCTTTTGCGGAGCCTGTACCTGCGGATTTCAACGCCACGGATCGTAATATTAAGTAAAGGAGCAATTTCTTTTGATGAAAGATTTAATTTGAGGTAAGCGCAAAGTTTCAGGTCACTTTGCGTGAGGTCGGGGAATGATTGCTTTAGCCGCTTAAAGAAGTTTTCGTGGGCCTGGTCGAATAACGCTTCGAATATTTCCCAGTCGTTGTCGTTCGAAATGTTATTGTCGATAAGCGTGGTTAAACGTTGCAGGTAGCGCGCCGGGTAACGCGCACCTAGTTCTTCCTTTTGTTTTTCGAGTTCATTTTTTATCTCGATCAGTACTTCATTTTTCCTGATAATAGATAATGTTGAATCGGCCAGTTGTATGTTTTTGTGCGAAATTTCTGATTCGAGTTTTTCATTCTGCAGTTTCATGATTTCCCGGTCAGCATGCTGTTGTTCTGCTTTTCTCTTCTCGTCGGCCAGTTGGTTCAAATGGTTATGGTGTTTTACAACGCGTTTCCTGAAAAAGTACTGGCTTGCAAAAATACCACCCAATCCAAGCAGGATATAAATCATAATAGCAACTACGGAAGCGTACCATGCAGGTTTTACCCTGAAAACCAAAGGTGCTGATTCAGCTATGGTGCCGTTGAGCAAAAGGGTTCGCACCCTGAGTTTGTAGGTTCCAACCGGAAGTCGTGTATATTTTACCTCGGCCGTTTCGAGCCACTTACTCCAGCCCCTGTCAATTCCTTCGAGCATGTATTGGTTCAGTTTCCTGGAACATGGATTTTGCAATGTTGAATACGAAATGGAAATGTTGTTGTATGAATTGGGTAGCGAAACAAACGGTTGATTCATTTCAATATGCCTGATTTCGCCGGTTGAATTGATACAGGTAAATTCGCGGAAAACGAGTTTAGGGCTGTTGAGGCTTGTAATAGGGAGTGATTCGTTTTTTCTGAAAATGGCGAAGCCATTGTCGAGGCAGATCAGGTGTAGGTTTTCATCCAGCGGTACGATGTTTTCGTACCCATCAACCAAACTGAGATTAAAAAGACTCAAAATAAGTCTGTACGTCATTACAGGCTCGTTTGCTTTAATTTTAAATATGGCCGCTTCTGAGCGTGTACATATCCAATAATTGATATCGTCAATAGGAACAACCGCGGCAGCAGCTTCAAAACCGTTCAGTTTTTTATTCAGTTCAGTATAAGGGATTATCTTTTGCTTTATATCATCCCAGGTAAATAGTTGCTTCCCATTCGAAAAAACGATGCGGTTGGCTATTTTAAACACCTTTATATTCCCATCTGTTGGTAACCCGTTTTGCTGGTTAAATACCTGTTTGTCTACAATTTTATCCAGCGAATCCGAAAGCCTCAGCTTGTATAATCCTTTCAGCGAATGCCCGAGCCAGATGTTACCCAGGTGATCAGTTTCAAGAAAGCGGGCTGGTTCCACAAAATTTTCGACTGCATGGCTGTAAACCCAGCCGGCGTTGGTTTTTTTGTAGATCAGTAGCCTGGTATAGGTACTTTGTATCAGGTATTCACGACCCCGCAAAAACATCTTCTGTATCATGTAACCCCCGCTTTCGTGGGTAAGCATCCGCAGCACATTGTTCTCAATCACAAATGTTCCGTTGTTTCGCCCGCAAAACAGGGTATTGTCAATAACTTTCAGCTGCCACACCTGTCCCTGCGAATTATTCATAAACCCCTGGTAAGTAAACTTACTCCCTTCTTTTTTGTAAGTAAAAATACCCCGGTTTGTACCCACATATAAGATGTTATCTTTCAGGGCTGCAGTGTACACGGTTCCAAGGGCTTCGCTGCCCACCGGGTAAACGTCGACAGGATTATCGAAGGTTATATTGTCAATTCCATTGTCGAGCCCAACCCAAATGCTCTGATCGTTATCATTGCAAAGCGAAAGGACTGTATTATTCTGAAGATTGTTTTCGCTGTAAAGGTGGTTCAATATATTGCCTTCCATATCCAGCACAAACAAGCCTTTTACAATGGTTCCAAAAACTATTTTATTGCCGAAAACAATCCCGTTGTTGATCTGAAATTCTTTAAGGCTGGGATTTGCCGGAACATTCCAGGGCGAAAGTTCATTTTTATCGAGTATAAAAACGCCTTTAGAAGAGGTGCCAACCAGGAAGGTGTTGTTTTTAAAAGGCAATATTGTTTTTACCTCTGTGCCCCGCAAATCATCGCTTTCAGCTATTTTAACCAGTTTGTTGTTGATCAGCTCGTATAAGCCTCCCTGCACCGCATGGGCAAATAACCGGTTACCGGCTTTAAGCAGGAATATGATCGGCCCCGGCAGTGGGATGGAAGTAACGGTATGTTTGTCGTATACAAACAGGCATGAGAATCCCTGGAAATATACTTTTTCGCCGAGTTGTATAATTTTCCAGATCTCCTGGTTGTGTAGGTTTACGTTTTTGAGTAAGGGGACAAGTGAAGTATACATTAAGCCTGAAGCCTTATTTTTACTCCAGTACCCGAACTCTTCGTTCGAGCCGGTATAAATCTTGCCGTCGGTACCTACGGTTACTGACCTCAAAATGGTATGCGAAGGCAGCGGGTAAACCTGCCACCTGACGCCATCGTATTTCAGTAACCCGTTATTGTTGGCTGCGTACACAAATCCTTGCCTGTCAATATCCAGCGACCAGTTCTGGCTTCCGGCAGCATATTGATTTCGCGTGAAATGAGTTACCATGCATGGCGATTGCGCAACGCTGATAGAAGTAAAAGCAATAAGAAAACACGAAATGAAAATTGAAAATATTTTGCTTTTCATGCAGGGAATATTTTTTAGTGTAAACTGTTTGCGGATAAAATTAGTCTATTTCTGGTTTTATGCAAAATTGCAAAAATAAATCAGGTTTAACAATGGCTTTAAATACGGATATTCCATAAATAAAAACAGCCACATTCGTTACAAACGTGGCTGTTTAAGCATTTTCGGGATTACATTTGTTTGCTCTTCCGGCGTAATCGTTCCTGTTCCAGCAGGGCAAGTTCGCGCCCGGTTTGCCCGGCTATCGAAGTATTTTCTTCGGCGCGGCGGATGAGGTATGGCAATATGTTACGCACCGGTCCATAAGGAATATATTTGGTTACATTATAACCTTCGTCGGCCAGGTTGAAACTGATATGATCGCTCATGCCGTATAACTGCGAAAACCATATTCTGTTCTCATTGCGTGGTATGCTCAGCCTTTCCATTTGTTCAGTAAGCAAGCGGTTGCTTTTTTCGTTGTGCGATCCGTTAAAAACGGAAATCCTGTCGAGGTGATCCACCGAAAAAGCGATGCCTGCATCATAATTTCGATCGGTGGCGTCTTTGTCGGGCTGAATGGGTGATGGATAGCCTCTTTCGGCAGCACGTTTCCGTTCCTTTTCCATATAGGCACCACGAACAAACTTCATTCCCAGGTAATAATTTCCTTCCTCGGCTTTACGAAGTGCATCTTTTAAAAAGTCGAGCCTGTCAGTGCGGTACATCTGCAAGGTATTGTAAACAATCGCTTTCTGTTTATTGTATTTTTCCATCATCCCGGTAACAACCTGGTCCACAAAAGGCTGGTACCACGAATCTTCAGCATCAATCATGATGGGGATATTGTTTTCGAAAGCTGTTTTGCAAAGTTTTTCAACACTATCCCTGAAAAATTGGATGGCTTTTGCGGTTTCCTCATCCGGAATGTTGTTTTCCGATGCCATAGTCAGCACCTGTTGCGATGCAAATGCTGTAGGCTTAAACACGGCAAAGGGAATGTCGGGATGTTTGGCGGCATGCACTACCGAGCGAAGGGTTTCGTCGAGCGTGCGCTGCATGGTAACCTGGTCTTTTCCGCCTTCAACTGAATAGTCGAGTATGGAGTGAACCTTAAATTTACGTAATAACCTTACGGTTTTCTCACATTCGTCGAGGGTTTCGCCACCAACAAAGTGTTTGTAAAGCGTAGGTTTTATAGCCCAGGCAACCGGCAAATGCATATTGAGGGCAAAATAGGTGAGCGACTTTCCCACTTTTACAAGCCCGGGATTAGCAATAGCGGTGAACAGCATACGTGCACGCGACAGATCAGCATTGGTTTTGTAGCGAAATGCGATCTCGGTATTTTCAAATGAAAGCATGGATTTTTTTTGCTGCAAATGTAAAAACCTTTTAACAGCATGCAAGATGTGTTTTACATGGTGACCGTTTTTTTTACAGCCGGAAATTTTTTTAAATAGCCTTTGCAATAAAATGGTTACCTTTGGCAGGGTATAAGCCATCTGGAAAATTTTTCCTGGTTGCGCTTAATATTCATGCCTTCAGGTTTTTACCTGGTAAGCCAACTGCAATTTGTATTACATTCGTCATTTTGCATTTCGTTACATTGAAATTAATTTCAATGGCTGGTTCAGTTCTGCAAATTGCATCAGTCTGCCTGAAACTGAAGGTATTTTTACTAAAACAATGAGTTGATTTTTAAACCTATGAACATTTCTCATACGCTATATTCAGGTGCCCAGGGTTGGGATAAACTTCAGGATATTATTCTTGAATACAGCAAATCAGGTATTTATATCCTTGTTGATGAAAATACCAACAAGTTTTGTCTTCCAGGTCTAAGGCAAAAATGCCGTGGACTTGAAAATGCACTGGTTATTGAGGTGCCCGGATCGGAATCGAATAAAACAATTGCCAGCATCGAAAAAATATGGGAGCAACTGGTTGATGGCGGTGCAGTGCGGAACTCGCTTATGATTTGCCTGGGTGGTGGCGTGATAACTGATATCGGAGGATTTGCTGCATCCACCTTTAAGCGCGGGATGAATTTTGTTCATATTCCCACAACCCTGCTTGCCATGGTTGATGCAGCGCTGGGCGGCAAAACCGGGGTAAACCTGAATGCAATCAAAAACCAGGTAGGTGTTTTTGCCCCACCTGAATCGGTGTTTATTTTTACGGAATTGTTAAGCACCCTGCCAACCCGGCAAATACTTTCGGGCTATGCCGAGATGCTGAAACACGCTATGATTGATGGGGAAACTCTTTTTAACCGGCTTATCGGTCTCAGTGCTCCTGAGCAGATCATCAACGAAAAAGATATCCTGGAATCGGCGGCTGTTAAAATGAAAATTGTAACCGAGGATCTTGATGAGAAAGGCATACGCAAGGTACTGAACCTGGGCCATACTATTGGGCATGCTATTGAAGCCTATTCGCAGAAAAACGATCCCGACCCGCTGCTGCACGGCGAAGCCATTGCGATAGGCCTTGTTTGCGAAGCTTTTATTTCGATGCACATGTTCGGGATGCCCGAAAACGATGTGAAACGGCTTGTAAGCCAGGTAACAAGGTTTTACCCGCACTACAGGTTAAAAGCAAACTCAACGGACGAACTGCTCTCGTACATGACCCACGATAAAAAAAATGCCAGTGTTTCGAAACTGAACTTTTCGCTTATCCGTAGTATCGGCCAGCCGGTATACGATCAGTACCCGGGCGAAAAGCTGATCCTCGAAAGCCTTCATTTTTATATGAATCTCGAAGCAGGATTTCCCTGGTAATTGAAGTGCATTGCGCTGATTTAATCAGCCTCAATAAGTTGCAAATGTGTACTTTGAGTCCAGGTTGATGGTAAAAGATCTTCCTGAAAAGGAATTATTTTTGCCCCGCTACCAAAGATCACATTTTAAAATCATAATGTTGTTCCGGTCAAAATTATTCTGAATGAGGCATATCTCAACTCATACAACTTCAATATCGTGCGCGGTTGATCTGCCATTAAGCAAAAGCATTGTCAACAGGCTGCTGCTGATACATCATATTTCGGGCGGCGAAAAAATTTCAAGGTTAATTTCCGATTCTTCCGATACCGTTGCCATGCAGGAACTGCTGCAAAAAATCAGCAATACCGACCCGGCTTCGGAACATTATACCGAAATAAATGTAGGAAATGCAGGAACTGTGATGCGGTTTCTTACAGCTTTGCTAGCCATTACTCCCGGCAACTGGATCATAACCGGCATTGAACGAATGCAGCAGAGGCCGGTTAAACCGCTTACGGATGCCTTGTTGCAGTTGGGTGCCGATCTTTCTTTTGCCGGTCTCGAAGGGTATCCCCCGGTGGTAATTCGTGGCAATAACAATTTGCAGGGCGGATTGGTGAAACTAAATGCGGGCATCAGCAGTCAGTTTATAAGTGCCTTGATGATGTTGGGCCCGGTTCTGAATGGCGGCATTGAAATACAACTGGAAGGGGATATTATTTCTGCTTCCTATATCCGCATGACCGCCGCTTTGATGGAGAAAGCTGGCGCTGAAACCCAAATTCTGGGCAACAGGGTTATAATTGCTCCGAAAGGGTATCATAAGTTTGAATTTACTCAACTGGCTGAGCCCGACTGGAGTGCTGCGGCTTTCTGGTACCAGGTTGCCGTTTTCGCCGGTTCGGCACGTATTGTTCTGAAAGGATTAAGCAATAAGAGCGTTCAGGGCGATTCAGTGTTGCCCTCAATATATGAAAACCTGGGCATTACCTCAACCTTTACCGGCGAAGGCGTAATACTGACGCATTCCGATCAGCCGCAGGTGAGCGAGTTCAGTTACGACTTTACCGAATGCCCCGACCTGGCCCAGGCCGTAATTGTTACGTGCGCCGCCAGAGGAATTAAAGGCCGCTTTTCAGGTTTAAAAACGCTGCGGGTAAAAGAAACCGATCGCATTGAAGCGTTGAAAAATGAACTTACCAAGCTAGGGTATCCTGTAAATGTAAACGATGACCAGATCGTATTGGAAGGCACGCCTGGTAAAACCAAAACATCGGACCCGGTTTTTATACATTGTTACGACGACCACCGGATGGCCATGGCATTTGCCCC
>CAYNVK010000035.1:9135-14591 GCA_964400395.1 uncultured Lentimicrobiaceae bacterium
CTCATCAATCCCCACAATCTCATCAATCCCCTCAATCCCCTCAATCCCCTCAATCCACTCAGTTAATAACTTTGTAACTGTAAAAAGTTAAATTTTGATATTTTTGCTATCGAAACGCATTAAGCCCCCCATTCATGAAAGTTGACATATTTATTCCTTGCTTTATCGACCAGATTTATCCTGAAACTGGTTTTAATATGGTTAAAATTCTTGAGAAACTCGGGGTTGAAGTAAATTACAACAACCAGCAGACCTGCTGCGGACAAATGGCGTTCAACAGCGGTTTCTGGGAGGAGGCAAAGGCCATTGGCGAAAAATTTATCCGCGATTTCCCGAATAACCGGTACATTGTCGGTCCCTCAGCTTCCTGTGCCGGCTTTGTAAGGAATTATTATGATGAAATGTTCTATAATTCAGCGTTGCATATAGAATACCACCAGTTAAAAAAGAATTTTTTCGAATTTACTGATTTTGTAGTCAATGTGCTGAAAGTTACCGATGTAGGTGCTACTTTTGAGCATTCAATTACCTATCACGATTCGTGTGCCGCTTTGCGCGAATACGGGCTTACCAGCCAGCCACGCCAACTGCTGAGCCAGGTAAGGGGGCTCGAGCTCCGCGAAATGAAAGATACGCATACCTGTTGCGGTTTTGGCGGAACGTTTGCTGTGAAACACGAACCCATCTCGGCAGCCATGGCTGAACAAAAAGTTCTCAACGCCCTCGAAACCGGAGCCGAATACATCGTGAGTACCGATTCTTCCTGCCTCATGCACCAGCAGGGCTATATCGATAAAAACAAGCTGCCTATTAAAACCATGCATATCATCGACCTCTTAGCCCAGGGCCTATAATTCATTTTCTGATTGCTGATGATAGCACGTTGCTTTTCGATTTTTTTTTGACAGGCAGTTCATTTGCAATACAACCTGTTATCGTCAAAATGTAAACCCATACTTAGCATGGACCAAAAATATATACAGCAGATTGCGAATGAACTTGGCGTTCGCGATTTCCAGGTGCTGAACACCATTAACCTGTTGCAGGAAGGGGCAACGGTGCCTTTTATTGCCCGATACCGGAAGGAGATGACGGGGAGCCTCGACGAAGTTCAGATTGCAGCCATCCGCGAACGTTACGAGAAAATTGTTGAACTCGAAAAACGCCGCGATGCAATTATAGCCTCGGTTAAGGAACAGGAAAAGCTTACGCCTGAACTCGAAAAGCAGCTTTTAAGTGCTGCAAGCATGAGCGAGCTTGAAGATCTTTACCTGCCTTACAAACCCAAACGCCGTACCCGGGCATCAATCGCCCGCGAGAAAGGCCTTGAGCCGCTGGCTAAAATAATCATGTCGCAGCAGGAAACCGATCCACTGCGCAGGGCAAAACAATTTTTAAACCCGGCAAAGGACGTAACCACCGAAGAGGAAGCTCTTGCCGGGGCACGCGACATTATTGCTGAATGGATTAACGAAAGCCAGCAGAGCCGTCAGCGAATGCGGTCGCATTTCGAGCGCTCGGGCGAAATTTACGCCCGCCCGGTACGCGGCAAAGAACTGGAAGGTATTAAATATGAAACGTATTACGATTGGGCGGAGCCACTCATGAAGGCGCCTTCGCACCGGTTGCTTGCCATGTTCAGGGGCGAAAACGAAGGCTTTCTGAAAGTGAGCATTGAACCCGAAGAACAGCAGGCCATAGAGTCATTAAACCGGATTTTTGTCAGGTCGTCAAATGAGTCCTCGCGCCTGGTGGAAGAAGCCGTGAAGGATGCCTACAAACGTTTGCTTCAGCCTTCCATTGAAACAGAATACCGGCAGATGGCAAAAGAAAAAGCCGATGCCGAAGCCATCAGGGTGTTTGCCGAAAACCTCAGGCAATTGCTGATGATGCCTCCTTTAGGACAAAAAACGGTGCTGGCCATCGATCCGGGTTTCCGCAGCGGTTGTAAGCTTGTAATTCTCGATCGCCAGGGTAGGTTGTTGCATAACGAAACCATTTACCCGCATCCGCCGCAGAGCGAAGTAAAGCAGTCTGTATCGAAAATACAGAACCTGGTGAAGGCCTACAAGGTTGAAGCTATTGCGATTGGAAACGGCACTGCAGGCCGCGAAACCGAAAACCTGGTACGCCGGATTCCTTTCGATACCGATTTGATAGCACTGATGGTAAATGAGAGCGGCGCATCGGTATATTCGGCTTCGGCGGTGGCACGCGAAGAGTTTCCTGAGTACGATGTAACAGTACGGGGATCCGTTTCAATTGGTCGCCGGCTGATGGATCCGCTTTCGGAACTGGTAAAAATAGATCCCAAATCCATCGGGGTAGGGCAATACCAGCACGATGTAAACCAAACAATGCTTCAAAAAAGCCTGGAGGCCGTGGTCGAAAGTTGTGTGAACAAAGTTGGTGTTGAACTCAATACAGCCAGCAAACAGCTGCTAACCTACGTATCGGGCGTTGGGCCGGTTCTGGCTGGCAAAATTGTGGAATACCGCGATAAAAACGGCATGTTCAAAACCAGGGAGCAGCTGAAAAAAGTTCCACGGCTGGGAGATAAAGTTTTTGAGCAGGCTGCCGGTTTTTTACGTATCCGTGAATCGGAAAACCCGCTCGATGCCAGCGCGGTGCACCCCGAAAGTTATCCCATTGTAATGCAAATGGCTAAAAAAGCAGGCTGTTCTGTGGCCGAACTCATAAGTAATGATGAGTTGCGGAAAAAGATTCGACTCGAAGAATTTATCACCGATAAAGTCGGGATGCCTACGCTTACTGATATTATGGACGAATTGTCGAAACCTGGCCGCGACCCGCGCCAAAAATTTGAATTGTTCGAGTTCGATAAGAATGTGAATTCGATGGACGATCTCAGGCCAGGTATGATCCTCGACGGGCTGGTTACAAATATTACCGCATTCGGTGCTTTTGTGGATATTGGCGTTCACCAGGATGGCCTGATCCACGTGAGCCAGCTGGCTGATAAATATGTGAAAGATCCGAATACTATCGTAAAGCTAAACCAGAAGGTGAGGGTAAAGGTGCTCGAAGTGGATAAAGAGCGCAGGCGAATTCAGTTGTCGATGAAAAATGTAGAGTAACCAGGATTAAGCAAGCGCCGGATCATTCCCTGATTTTGATGATAGATGGTGCATTTTGCTTGTTTTACGCTGAATTTACAAGGAGTAGTTCCGGTAAAAATTAAAAAAGGGAAGCTTCACAGCCTCCCTTTTTTAATTGCCAAATTTTCATTCAGCTATACTATCAATATTCAGCTTTCAAATCAACGCGGCGGTTCTGAGCCCTGCCTGCAGCTGTTTTATTATCAGCAATCGGGCGGGTTTCGCCAAAGCCAATGGAGGTTAAGCGGTCTTCAGCAATACCTTTGCTTACCAGGTATTTCTTCACTGCTGCAGCCCTGTCCTGGCTCAGTTTCAGGTTTTTGTTGTCATCTCCTACATTGTCGGTATTCCCTTCAATCTGCATCATCATTTTCGGATATTTGTTCAGGATAACAACCAGCTCATTCAGCGGAGTTTCCGATTCCTTCTTGATAATATCCTTACCTGTGGCGAAGTAAATTGCTTTTCCGATTTTGATCACTTGTTCTTTTTCAACCTGTGTCATTTCGGGGCATCCTTTGTTTGCGGCAGTACCGGGAACAGTCGGGCATTTGTCCATATAATCGGCAACTCCGTCATTATCGCTGTCAAGCGGGCAGCCACTGGCATCTACCTTTACATTTGCCGGTGTATTCGGGCATTTATCCAGGTAATCAGCAACGCCGTCGTTATCTGAATCAACCGGGCAACCTTTGGCATCAACTTTAACACCTGCTGGTGTGTTGGGGCATTTATCCAGGTAATCAGCAACGCCATCATTATCTGAATCAACCGGGCAACCTTTGGCATCAACTTTAACTCCGGCTGGTGTATTGGGGCATTTATCCAGGTAATCACCTACGCCATCTTTATCGGCATCAACCGGACAACCCATTGCATCAACCTGCACACCTTTTGGTGTATCGGGACATTTATCATCAATATCAGCTACGCCATCACCATCGCTATCGGGGCATCCTTTAAGTTCTTTAAGTCCGAATACATCGGGGCAGCGATCCTGATCGTCAACTACACCATCTTTGTCCCTGTCTTTTTCGGCAGTGAAACGGTATTTTATACCAACGTGGGGATGCACGTAAGCTGCTCCAAGCCTGTCAGTGGTTGTTGCATAATCGGCTCGGGCATATAGGGCAAGGTTGTTAACAACTTTAAGATCTAATCCTAAACCGGCCTGGGCTTTCAAATCGCCCGTCTGATTCAGGTATTGTCCGCCGAATCCAAAATAGAAATATGGGGTTAAAATGGCATCCTCCTTAATCACGCTGCCAAGGAATTTAATCTGTCCATCCAGGTCGGCATGCCAGAATTTAGGATCCGAAATAGTATAATCATGAAAAGTTCCTTTTTTCAGGTTCATAATTCCTGAAGATAACTGTATATTAAAGAAGCGGTTCAAATAACGGCCAACTGACAGTTCAATGCCACCCTGGAACTGCATATCTTTGAACTGATCCTTGAGTGGCATGCTTACATCGCTGAAACTGGCCCAGTGAGCTCCACCCCCGACTGCCCAGGGATAATCGGCTGTCTGAGAAAATGATGTAAACCACATCCCGAGCATTAGAAGAATTGTTGTAAGTTTTTTCATAATAGTTTTTTTTGAGGTTTATAATTATATTTGATTTTGGTTATATCTTCAACTTCACGTTTTTACCTGTTGATTATTCAGCTGTTTGTGCCTTTCTTATTCTTTATACACACTTTCTTAAATACATGCAATACAAGGGGTAATAGAGTAATTTATAGTTTTTTGATTTTACCAAAGTTAAGAAAAAATACAAAGAAAAAGAATTTGATTGTTTTTATTTCATTTTTGAATCGCAAATATAAAGATGAATTGTACTATTTTGTTCAGATTTTCACCGATTTTTCAATTGATCAGGCCTTTGTAACACGTAAAATGAACTTCCTGTGCTTCCTGAACTGAATCAGTTCAAAAACGAATCAATTATGTATGGTGATGATGCCCGCAGAGTTTAATACGCCAATTGCGGTAGCCTGTTTAATCAAAACTACCTGGTCTGTAGGATATCAGTTACTCAAAATGGCTTTAAAACTGCCTGGAAAGCTAAATTAGTTTTTTACTTGGTTTTTGTATTCGCTGGCAGCTTTCAGAAAGGCTTGCATAAGCGGCATGCTGAGCGGGTTTTTAGCTTCCATTCGTTCCGGGTGCCATTGCACGGCCATAAAAAATGGCTTGCCTGCCGGATCGGCATACTCAATGGCTTCAGCGATACTGTCGTTGCTCCAGGCCGAAATTCGCAAACCGGGCGCGGGCTTTTTAATAGCCTGGTGATGATTGGAGGTAACCCAACCTGTATCTGCTTTAGCAACAGT
>CAYNVK010000036.1:0-1728 GCA_964400395.1 uncultured Lentimicrobiaceae bacterium
TGTTGTGCTGCAAACCAGGTGGGACCAGAGCCGGCTTGTTATTCCTGCCGTTCCCGGATTATTGTTGATGATTTTTTCGACCTTTTATTACTTCTCCGAGCAGAAAAAGTATAGCATGTTCCAGGTGTCGATCCCTGTGCTGGTACTGATTGTTTTCTTTAAGAGCCTAGCTGTGGCAGGAGTTACGGCCAAAGAAAACCAGTCGATCAGCGGTAAGTATGGCGGACTTACTCCCGACTGGAAAAACTACCTGAAAGCCAGTGAGTGGGCAGCCGTAAACCTTCCGAAGGATGCTGTAATCGCATGTCGGAAACCTTCAATATCATTTGTTTATGGCAAGGGCAGAAATTTTTACGGTATCATGCAATTGCCCAATTATAAAACGGAGGCGTTTTTCGAAAATATGGCAAAAGAGCAATCGTCGTATATGGTTTTCAACTATAGGGATTTTGATGGCAGGCAGCTTTCGCCCCAGCTTTATTCCATGTTAAAGCAAAACCTGAATGCGATGCTTTTTGTTGGCGACACAGTATTTTTTGCCGACAAAATCAACGATACAACCCGCGAACCCTTTACCAGCCTGGTGAAAACAGCCGGGTTCAGGTATATTTCTTCGGCTGACAGCCTGAAAGCGTTAATACAGCCAAACCAGGTGGTAAAACTTTATTATCCGGATTCGTTGCTTTATAACCTGCAGAATAACGGGGTAACGCATATAATGACTGCCAGCCTGCGCCGCAACAGTACCCGGAAGGATGGCATGACCATTAACACGGTTGAACGATACATGGCTTTTATGCAGGAGAAATATCCTGAAATTTTTACCAAAGTTTCGCAGGTAGGCGACGACGAAAACGAACCTGCTGTTATCTATAAGATTGAGTATGAAAAATACGGCTACAAGGTGAAACCACCGAAACCGCAGTAAGCGATTCGATTGATATAAACACATAAAAAGCAGGTTTTAAGGAGCCTGCTTTTTTTGTGCTGTAAATTGTTGAAGTGGCCCCGGGATTATTTGTTTTTATTTACGACATCCGTAAAAATAGCCTGTAGGTATGCTTTTCCCTGTTTTTCGTCCAGGCTGTCGTTCTGTTGCGCAAGCTGAAGGTAAGTATTTGTAACCGTGTTAAATGAAAGGAAGGTGCCAGGCTTCAGGAATCCGAATCCACCCGAATAGGTAAAGAACGCGTAAGGTATATAAGACCGGGAAAGGATGTTCTTACTAAACCTGAAATCGTTGCTTTCTATGCCGAGTTGCGATAAAAGGGTGGCGGCTACATCCGTTTGTGAAGCCAGGTTTGGGATAATGGTATCGCGCACATTCAAGGCTCCTCCCAGCCAGATCATAGGGATATGGTACTTGAGTTTTTCCCATATTTCGGTATTTCCCGGCCTCGAACTTCCATGATCGGCAATAATGATCACCAGGGTATTATCCCACCATTTGCGTTTCTTTGCCTCTTTTATGAAGTCACCAATTGCCGTATCGGTATAATGCAGCGAGTTCAGGAATTTGCTGTCGTCGTCTTCTCCTTTAATAACTGTCGGTACCGGAGTTTCGAATGGCTCGTGGCTGGTAAGTGTAAGTACCGTTTTGAAGAATTTAGTATCGTTATCGGGGGTATCGTTCAGGCAGCGGTTTAAAACCACGTGATCGAAAGCGCCCCATCTCGACTTCAGTTCGCCGGGTGCAAAGTCTTTTTCCGAAACCATTTTATCAAAACC
>CAYNVK010000036.1:1828-14557 GCA_964400395.1 uncultured Lentimicrobiaceae bacterium
TCGACTTCAGTTCGCCGGGTGCAAAGTCTTTTTCCGAAACCATTTTATCAAAACCAGCCTGCACCAGGAATGCCTGGTAATTGGCGAACATCAGGGTGCCTCCATAATAAAATTCGCTTCTGTAACCTGCTTTGTTAAGCTTCTCGGGTATAAATGCAAGCTTTTCGGTTAGTTTCTGGTACTTTAAGGGGCTCGATCCGGGAAGTGAAGGATAGCCTGCCAGCACAGCGGCCAGACCTTTGTCAGTGCGCTCCGATGCTGCATACACCTGGTCGAATAAAATCCCTTCTTTTACCAGTGCATTTAATTGTGGCATGATGCCTTTTCGTCCGCCCGTAGCTTCAAGTGCTTTGGCGGTAAGGCTTTCGGTAATAATAAGTATGATATTCGGGCGGTTGGTGCGCAATAAGTTAGTGGTGGCTTTGTCATCGTTATGCAGTGGTGCAAGGATGTTGTTCATTACAGCTTCGTTGAAAAAGCTGTAATGTTTTTGTAAATCACCGGATTCGGATAACGAAAATCCCACATTCCACACCGGGTTAATGGCAGCATGGTTAGCAAACTGGTTTTTCGAAAAATATGCAGCACTTGTCGAAAGACTCGAAATCCCTATCCCTCCGCGCATTACAACAATCAGTAAAAGTGTTGAAGGGAACAATAACAATACCGATCTTGCTTCTTTCCCTAACTGCCTGAGCCGGTTCGAAAAAAGCTTCAGGTAACCATAATACAAGGCTGCATAAAGAATTAAAACAGCGCAAATACCGCCAATCATAGTTAATGTACTAACACTCGCGGTCATGGCTTTGAGGTTCGACATATAAAATAGCGGCGTGGCATCAATCCTGAAACCCCAGTAATGATACATGAAAAGGTCGCCGGTAATGACAACCGTAATGAAAAGCAAAGCCAGCGCAGTATAAACATGGTAAAAGTACCAGGCGAATTTTCCTTTAAAAAATGCACTGAAGGTCAGGCATAACGAAGGTATTATTGAGATGTATGCCGCAATGGCAATATCAAGTTTAAATCCATAAATAAATGTTCCTAAAATCTCAGCTACAGGCAGTTGCATGGTTTTAGCGGCGTAAATGACCAGGAAAGCTAACCGGGCCGCAACAAACAAGAGGTACCACCAAACAAGATAGAGCAGGAATACCGAAAACCGTTTCTTCATAAACAGGGTTAGAAATGAATTTGCAAAAGTGATCAAAAAAAACAAGACTGCATTTCAATTTATAGATTTTTATAATAACTTGCCAGCCAAATATAGTTGGAACGCACGCTCATTAAATATCCATTTTAACATGCCGGTAAAAAAATACGATCTCAGGGAATTGCTGCTCAAGGGCAACTCCAGGTCATATACCGATTTTGTCGGCGATATTGTTAACAAACGGCCGGAGCTGATTCACGAACTCTGGGAAATATACCTCAGCATGGAGGAGCCTGTTTCGCGCCGGGCTGCCTGGATTATTGATACAGCCTCTGAAAACAAACCGGAATGGGTAATCCCGTTTTTACCGGGACTGGTCGAAAAACTTCCGTCCTTTAACCACGATGGGTTGAAACGTCATGGCTTGCGGATGATTGTCCGATCGCCTTTTGCTGCGGGTACCGAAGGCGATTTATTGAATATAGCTTTTACATGGCTGCAGGACTCAGCCGAGAGCGTGGCTGTGAAAATGTATTGCATCCAGATTTTGTACCGGCTATCGGCTTCGGAACCCGACATTTTGCAGGAATTATACGATACCATCGAGTTCCAGATGGCTGATGGTACACCCGGGTTTAAGAGCATCGGAAGAAAAATAATGCAACAGGTTGACCGCGATATGATGATGCTCAAAACCGGGAAGCGGCGTTAACCGACTGATGTTTCCGGTTTTTTGTATAGCTAAAAAGAATGCGGGCGGAATTTTGTTGGCCAACAAAATTCCGCCCGCATCACATTTCAGGTAATTATTTTACTATTTATCTCATATCGTTAATCTCAACACCCGGATGTTCAGCCTTATTAAAGGTAAAAACATTGTCAGCAATGGGCTGGTCGGTAACAAATTTGTCAACCAGGTAGGTAAATGTGCTTCCGTTGCGGTCGTATATCACAAATTTGCTGATTTGTTTTTTATTCTTGTCGATGGTTAGCTGCACCTTGGTAAACGATTTCCCTTTCTTCAGTGGGTAAAGTTCAATAAACTGTTCGTTCCCTTTTTCCTCAATAAATTTTGATTTGAAATCTTTATTGTAACCGCTCAGCAGTTTTGTAGGTGTAAAAGCATCATCGTCTTCGCCAACATTATTGATCTGCACTTCCTTGGTATCTTTGAGGTACGTCCACACGGTTTTGCCATCGCTGATCACATCCTGGCCGGCTGCAGTAAGTTTGTATTTATCGCCTTTCGAGAGCAGGGTGCCTTTAAACTTATCATGGATTTTCTGTTTCGCGTTGTCCATGGCATAAGTAAATTCAACTTTAATGGTTTTGTAGGCTTTGGTTTTTACTGATACTTCATCGAGGATGGCAGTAGCTTTTTTATCAGTTTGAGCAAATGCAGCCACATTGAGCACTGCAACGATTACTAAAAAAAGTAGTTTCTTCATGTTAGGTTTATTTATTTCAGAATTCTTCTGGATGGTTTTTACTGTTAAGATCTTTCAAAAATTGTTCCAAAGCAAACTCGGTAGCAATTTTTACTTCGCGGGCTTTGCTTCCTTCGAAGGGGCCTACTATTCCGGCTGATTCCAACTGGTCGATAATACGGCCTGCGCGGTTGTAACCCAGCTTAAGCTTACGCTGAAGCAGCGAAGTGGAACCTTGTTGCGAGGCTACAATCAGGTAGGCAGCGTCTTCAAAAAGTTCATCGCGTTCGCCCGGATCTGTTTCCTGTTGTATTTCCGATTCTTCTTCATTAAACTCGGGTAAGGCATATGCCGAGGGATATCCGCGTTGCGATCCGATAAATTCGGTAACGCGTTCCACTTCGTGCAGATCGATAAAAGCGCACTGCAACCTGATCATATCACCGCCCTGCGAAAGCAGAAGGTCGCCGCGGCCGATCAACTGGTCGGCACCGCCGGTATCGAGGATGGTGCGTGAGTCAATCTTCGAAATAACCCTGAAGGCAATACGCGCCGGGAAGTTGGCTTTAATGGTTCCTGTAATGATGTTCACACTGGGGCGCTGCGTGGCAATTACCAGGTGAATACCAATGGCCCTTGCCAGCTGGGCCAAACGGGTAATGGGGTGTTCCACTTCTTTACCGGCGGTAAGTATGAGGTCAGCAAACTCATCAATCACCACCACAATGTAAGGCATAAAGCGGTGCCCGAGTAACGGGTTTAACTTCCGCGCAATAAACTTGGTGTTGTATTCCTTTATGTTGCGCACCTGGGCGTCCTTCAGCAGGTCGTAGCGGCTATCCATCTCAATATTCAGCGAATTGAGTGTGCGTACAACCTTACGCGTATCGGTAATAATTGCTTCCTCCGAATCGGGTAACTTAGCCAGGTAATGACGTTCAATTTTCGAGAATAAGGTCAACTCAACCTTTTTCGGGTCGACCATCACAAATTTTAACTCCGATGGATGTTTTTTATACAACAGCGAAGTGATAATAGCATTCAGCCCTACCGATTTCCCCTGCCCGGTTGCGCCGGCCATCAGTATATGGGGCATCTTGGTAAGGTCGGCAACAAATTCCTCATTCGAAATGGTTTTGCCAATAGCAAAAGGCAGGTCGTAATGGTTGCTGTTAAATTTATCGGAAGCAATCAGCGATTTCATGCCTACAATGGCAGGTTTCTGATTTGGTACTTCAATACCAATGGTTCCCTTGCCGGGAATAGGGGCAATGATTCGTATCCCCAGTGCGGAAAGGCTCAGGGCAATATCATCTTCGAGGTTTTTGATTTTTGAAATCCGCACACCCGGCGCCGGAATTATTTCGTATAAAGTTACTGTTGGCCCGATGGTCGCCTTAATCTTGTCGATCTGGATACCATAATTGCCCAGGGTGGATACAATCCTGTTTTTGTTGGCTTCCAGCTCATCTTTAGTTACACTGATGGTACCGGCACCATATTCGTCGAGCAAATCAATACCGGGCAGTTTAAAAGTGGCCAGGTCGAGATGCGGATCATAGGAGGTATCCATGGTGTTGTGATCCATTTCAACTTTTTCGGGCGCCGGAGCAGCTTTTGGCTGGGGCTGGATCATTGGCTGAACGGTTTCAAAGCCATTTTGCAGGTCGGCGGTACTTGTTGAAGCAGGAGGCTCAGTGGTTTCAACCGTGAATTCGACCACGGGATTAACCTGTGGTTTTGGTTTTGGAAACGATACCGGTTCGAACTGTGTATTTTCGGCCTGTTCATTTCCCCTGTATGGTTGTGGATTTACTGGTTTTTCGGGAACCGTGGGCTTCTCAAATTCATTTACCGCAAATTCAACGGTGTTGTATTTGTCAACCGGTCCGTCAGTTGCAATATTGCGATTGCTAACCGTAAATTCAGGATCCTGGTCGGGGATAGGTTCATCATTAGTGGCTACTGTATTTTTCTTTCGCTGTTCAACCCAATGCTTTACCTGGTGAAGTGAAAAATTATAGACGATGACCAGGAAAGCGACAAAAATAAAAATCAGCAGCAGCATTAATCCCATCTTTCCCATCAGCCCTTCGAGATAGAGTGAAGATTCGTAGCCCGATATACCACCTAATATTGAAAGTGCCGAATTACGGAACAGGAAGCCGAGTGTAACGGATAGCCAGGCCATGGCCAGCAGCATGAACCCCAGGCTCGACCCAAGCGCTATGATTTTGTGCTTCAGGGTTAAGCGAATACCAAGTACAAAAAGCCAGATGGGGATAAAAAGTGTGCCCAGCCCAAATCCCTGTTTTACAAGCAGCATAGCCGAAGCAGCGCCTAAGCGGCCACCCAGGTTGTTGGCTTCCAGTGTTTTGTCCGAAAGAACCCTCGAAAAACTTACACCTGAAAAAATATCGTCGGCATCGCCCGAAAACCAGTTGAACAGGAACGAGATGATAGCAACAAACAGGAAGAATGCGGTTAGCAGCGAAAAAATGCCAACCACCTGCGAAATTTTTTCAACATGCGAACTTTGGGGATTCAGGTTTTCTTCCTGTTTCGCCTTTGATGGTTTCGCTTTTTTCTTCTCTTTAGGCTCCGGTGGCAGGGCCGAGGGCTCTTCCTGAAGTGTATTTTTGGGAAGGGAATTGGAGGTGTTTCGAGGCATTATGTTGGATCAGTAAAATCGATATGTTGGTTTGTACAGTGCTGCCGGCTTATAGGTTGCAGACAGCACATTGGTGCAAAAATATAAAATATTTGGCAATATCCTGATGCGCATTTCAGGTTAAAACAAACAGATCTTTTTCCTGAGCCGAAAAAGATATGCTTGTCTTTCAAATATTTACCCGGCAGGGTGGCCGGAGCTAAAGTTTTAAGGTATTAAAGCTTTACTTTTTAGTTCACGGTTCTGAATAACTTACTCCACCTGATCTTGCCTCCGAAAAGTGTTTTGTTATTGTCGAGCGAAAGCCATACAAACACGGCCTTTCCCACAATATGATCATTAGGCACAAATCCCCAGAAACGGCTGTCGGCCGAATTGTGACGGTTGTCGCCCATCATCCAGTAATAATCAAGTTTAAATGTATAAGTATCGGATTCCTTGCCGTTGATGTAAATTTTCCCGTTCCTGACTTCCAACGCATTGAGTTCATATGCGTTTATAATGCGCGAATAAATGGGCAGGTTGGCCAGGGTAAGCTTTACGGTGGCGCCGGCTTTCGGGATATAAAGCGGTCCGAAGTTGTCTACGTTCCAGGGATATGCCGAATCGAAAGGGAAAATATAGGGCTGCCAGAATCCTTTTGGCTGAATGATTTTTTCAACCGAAAGTACATTTGGAAGCGCTTTGAGTTTGGCTACCGACTCCTGGGTTAAAGTAAGTATCTGGTTCCCTGCTTCGTTTACCTGCACTTCTTCAGTTACGTCAAGCTTGTCGAGGGTGCGTTTACCAATCGGGTTCCCATCGGTTTTTACCTCGTACATAAACTGCGAACGCTCGGGGAAGTCGAGAGGCTTGCTGTTAATATAAACCACTTCATCAATAATTTTTATGGTATCACCAGGCAAACCGATGCAACGTTTAATGTAGTTTTCGCGTTTATCTACCGGGCGCGCCACAATATCCCCAAAGTTAAATTTGTCATTCCAAACCCTTTCGCGACCCAGCTGGCGGACCAGTGCATAATAGCTCGAATTTTGCTGTTTAAGCGCTACCGTGTCGCCATCAGGATAATTGAAAACCACCACATCGCCATGTTTTATGGTAGTGAAACCCGGGAAACGGTAGTACGGCCATTCTATCCATTCAACATACGATTTGGTGAACTGGGTGAGTGGCATGGTATGATGTACAAATGGAAATGCAAGCGGGGTGTTCGGAAGTTTGGGCCCATAGCTCAGCTTGCTGACAAAAAGAAAGTCGCCAACCAGCAACGATTTTTCCATGGACGAAGTAGGAATTGTATATGCTTCAATCATAAAAATACGGATTATTGAAGCAGCTACCACCGCAAAAATAATGGCATCGGTCCATTCCCTGATCTGCGATTTTTTTACCCTTACCCGGTTTTCAGGTTTTATGTATTGTTCTTTTTCCGACATACCGAGGTAGGGGAGATAGGCATACGGAAATAAAACCGCGATAGCTTGGTCGCCAAGTTTATGTTTTCCATAGCTTAGTGCTGTTTGTACCAGCATCAGCATGATCATGAAAAAATTAATGAAGGGCACCAGCATCAGCAAAAGCCACCACCAGGGTTTCCCCATCACCTGTAACCACACATAATAGTTGTAAAATGGAATCAGCGCTTTGTAGCCATCAACCCCGGCATCTTCAAAAATCCAATAATTCAGCATTGGAAAAACCAGGAGAATAATCAATAAAATTGTCATCAGGTCCATAATAGCGTATCTTTAGTTATTGATAAATGGGTTCAACAGCGGATGGTAAAAATGTATTTTATTTTGATTTCGCATTAACTTCGGTCAAAAGTAGTGATTCGGACTTTTACTTTGGCGCAAATATCAGCCAAAAGTTACATGCTTTTTGTCCGGGCAGTGTTAAAATCTGTTAAGACACTGTACAGCACTATGTTTAGTTACACTATGGTTAAAGGTTCAGCAGATCCTTCATGGTGAAAACCCCTTTGCGCTCATGGATAAATGCTGCAGCCATTACTGCGCCCAAGGCAAAGCCACGCCGGCTGTATGCTTCGTGGGTGATGGTTAGCTGATCGATGTCCGATTTCCAGGTTACCGAATGGGTGCCTGGTACATTCCCTTCGCGGATAGAATGCACCGGTATTTCTCCCTCAACCGGAACAGATTCGGTAAAGCGGGTATATTTCGGGTTTGATTCTATGATACCGTTTGCCAGGGTAATGGCTGTTCCGCTGGGTGAATCAAGTTTCTGGGTATGATGTATTTCGACCATCGAAGGCAAGTACATGGGGTATTCCTTCAGCAAACCTGCCAGCCTGCGGTTGATATCGAAAAAAATATTCACACCAATACTGAAATTACTGGCATAAAACATGGTGTTGCCGGTGTTCATACAATCAGCGCTAACTTTCTGCAACTGGTCGTGCCAGCCGGTAGTTCCTACAACCACGGGAATCCTGGCTTCGAAACATTTATAAATATTACCGATCACAATAGCCGGCATCGAAAACTCAATGGCAACATCGCAGCCCGCGAGCTGGTCCCGCTTTTCGTTCCAGTCATTTTCATTATCAATGGTCAGGCCGATGGTATGACCGTACTCCGTTGCGATTTTCTCAACTTCGTGTCCCATTTTTCCATAACCCAGGAGCGCTATCTTCATATGTGGTAAAATGAAAGTTTCTGTTTGACAGGAATAATTTTTTTGAAACTGGTGAGCGATAAATTTGTTGTTGGCGGATACTTTGCTCTTTACAATTTCCGGAGCATGAAAATCCGAAGGTCAGAAACGAAGTGTCAGGTTTATTCCTCCGGCCATGCTTTTTGAGGTATTCATTCCCAGGGCAGGTACCCAGGGCTGAACTTTCAGGCTCAGGTCGTTGCTGATGTTATAATCGAAAAAGTGAGCGTCAACTACGGCATCCACTACGGTAAGTATGTACCATACACCGGTAAAAATATACGAAAGTTCCAGGTTGCGCCGGTAATAATCCACGCCTTCCTGCAACTGGTCGGCGGTATAACCTTTGGAAGCCCAGTCGTTTGGTGGTGCCGGGATGGGAGTAAAAATGTTTAACGGGGTAGGAGGGTAGTTTACCTGGCTTGTAACAGTTGTCCATTCGTAAGCGTCTTTCAGCTCATGATAATTTTTACTGTTGAAAGTAATAAAATAGATCATGGTTCCAAAACCGGCGTATACAATGGGCATTTTCCAGTATTTGTGGTTATAGGCCTGGCCTGCACCTGGCAGTACCAATGCAAGTACCAATGCTTTCCGCGGTGAGTGCTGTACTTCGGGCTTCACCGGGGCGATCGTAGTTTTTGCTGCTGTAGTATCCTGGGCCCTGAGCCTGCTTGCCGGCAGCACGATGAAAATTGCCGACAGTATAAAAACAAAACAAAGCCCGCAGACCTTGTTGTAAAAGGAAATCGGACTTTGTTCCTGTGATTTATTAATGTATCTGGATGTATTTATCACTGTTGTTATTCAATTCCTAACTTTGAAATGATGGCTTGCAGGTCGTCGTCCGAAACAAATGGTATAACGATGTTACCTTTGCCTTTCGGATTCCGGTGCAGTTCAACTTTCCTGTTCAATCGGGCCTGCAGGGAGTCCTTCATGGCTTCGTATTTGAGCGGAAGAGCTATTTTAGAGGGTTTGGTTACAGGAGTTACAATTTTATCGAATTGCCGTACCAGTTTCTCAACTTCACGCACTGATAACGCTTCAGCTATAATTTTTCGTGTGATAAGCAGCTGTTTATTTTCGTCATTAACGTTTATTAACGAACGTGCATGACCCATACTTATGGAGTTATCCCTGATAGCAGCCTGAACTTCGGCCGGTAATTTGAGCAACCTCAGGTAGTTGGTAACTGTTGAGCGGTTTTTGCCAACACGTTTACTCAGCTCGTCCTGTGTAAGGTTACATTCTTCAATCAGGCGGTTATAGCTGATTGAAATTTCGATGGCATTCAGGTTTTCGCGTTGAATATTCTCAATCAGCGCCCATTCGAGCATCTGTTCGTCGTTAGCAACACGGATATAACAAGGCAGGGTTTCAATTCCGGCAAGTTTCGATGCCCTGTACCTGCGCTCGCCCGAGATAAGCTGGTACTTATCGTAACCCATTTTACGAACAGTAAGCGGCTGGATAATACCTTGCTCGAGGATGGATTGCGAAAGTTCGGCTAAAGCAGATTCGTCGAAATCTTCCCTGGGTTGAAAGGGATTGGTTTCAATTTTATCGATTGGCAGATTGGCGATAGCACCGGCAACATAATTACCCGAAATATCTTTCGAGGTGATATCTGTTTCAGGGCTTTCGAGTATTGCACTCAATCCACGTCCTAATCCTGTCTTTTTCTGAATTGCCATTATTCCTGAACCTTTATTTCTTTTTGATCTTGTGTTAATGTGGTCATGTTGTTTTTCTGCAATACCTCGCGGGCCAGGTTCAGGTAATTGAGCGAACCGGTACTTCCGGCATCGTGCATCAGCACGGTTTGCCCGAAACTCGGGGCTTCGGCAAGGCGGGTGTTGCGGGCGATAATGGTATTAAATACCATGTCCTGGAAATGGGTTTTTACTTCTTCAACCACCTGGTTCGACAGACGCAGGCGGCCATCGTACATGGTTAGCAAAATGCCTTCGAAATCGAGCTTCGGATTGAGCCTCGACTGTACTATTTTTATGGTATTCAGCAGCTTACCAAGCCCCTCGAGGGCGAAGTATTCGCATTGTACAGGTATTATTACCGAATCGGAGGCTACAAGTGAATTTACGGTAACCAGGCCAAGTGATGGTGAGCAATCAATAAGTATGAAGTCGTATTCGTCGCGGAGTTCTTCCACCACTTTACGCATCATAATTTCGCGGTCAGTAAGGTTGATCATTTCAATTTCGGCACCTACCAGGTCGATATGTGCCGGAAGCAGGAAAAGATTAGGAGTGCTGGTAGTAAGAATGATATCCTTTGCCTTCACTTCTTCAATGATGCATTCATAAATGCTGGCTTTTACTGATTTTGGATCGAAACCAACGCCCGATGTTGCATTTGCCTGTGGATCAGCATCTATGATGAGTGTCTTAAATTCCAGTACGGCCAAAGCAGCCCCAAGGTTAATTGCGGTTGTAGTTTTGCCAACGCCGCCTTTTTGGTTCGCTATGGAGATTATTTTTCCCATTCGTGAAGGATTGTTTTATTGTAAAATGTTTAAATCCAATGATTTATGTGTGGTATTCCGAAATTTTGGGGTTCGGATTCACAGCTGTAATAGCGGGCAAAGGTACAAAAAAGCACATGCTGTTTTGCCCCGGTGTTAATAAGTTTTTGGGGATGTTTTTTTAGTAAACCTGCTGTTGTGGCAGGTCATTTCCCGAACCCTGAATATGCCTGAAACCCTGTTTTATTCGGTTGATCCGTTATCCGGATTTACCGGATCGATATCGGTGAGCAGCCTCTTTACTTCTTTATACACTCTTTCGGGTGGCTCTTTACCTGTGTCAATAAATGAATAGGCGTCCTGAAGACCATGCAGGAATTTTTCGAAGTCTTCCTGATACAGAAATATTTTATGCTTATCGTAAACAAATTTGCCCAGCGCATTATCGAATCGTTTCTTGCTCTCGGTTACGGTAATGTACAACTCCTTGTCGCGCGTGCTTTTAACATCAAAAAAGTAAGTGCGTTTCCCAGCTTTAACTGCTCTCGAGAATACATCCTCTCTGGTATCCAAATAATCAAACTCTTCCATCTTTTAATCAAATTACTGGTTAAATGATTACTCCTTCTTTCTTGCAAATGTAGAAATTATTTTTCAATCAGCAACGGTAACATTTTTTATGTTTTTTACTTCATATCCCTTGAAATATCGGCCATTGAACGGATTCTGCAATGCATCACCGGTATTTTACAGGTACAACCAGTGCTTTGTTGATCAATATTTTTTTTTGAATTGCAACTGCCGGTATTCCCGGTTTAAATTTTTTTTACAACAGGAAACGGCATGTGTAATATGTTGTTATTGTTATTATTGCATATTATCGATTTGTACTTTCGGCTGTTTACAGGCCGGGCGTTTGTATTTTTAAATAGCTGATTTGTTCAAAATTCTTACCTTTGCCGCCTCATTCATTAAAGGTTCATTTACATTTTATGTTAAGCAGAAGGTTTCTTCGGATAAAAGTAATGCAGGCAATTTATGCTTTTCAACAGGAAGGTCCTGAAAACATAGGCGCCGGCGAAAAACAACTTATCGTTAGTCTCGATAAACTTTACGAGCTCTATATCCATCAGCTTTCACTCATCGTGGAACTGTCGGATTTCGCAAAAAGGCGCATCGAGGAAAACCGGCTGAAACAACTGCCTACCGCCGAAGACCTTAATCCCAACCTGCGTTTCGTTCAGAATCATTTTATCCAGCAACTGGAAAATAACCGCGACTACAAACGTCGTGTGGCTTCCTATAAAATAAACTGGGTTGATGAGGAAGAAATGATCCGGAAATTTTATAACCAGATGCGTGAGGATGAGGCTTATATAGCATACATGAATAAGCCCGAAGTAAGCTATGCCGACGAGAAACAACTGGTTGAAATGGTTTTGCTGAGGCTTTTCTCCGAATCAGAATACCTGCGAAGCTATTTCGACGAGCGCAATATTTTCTGGAGCGAAGATTTCGATATCGCCGTGATGATGGTGGATAAAACCATAAAAGGATACCGCGAAGCCGCCGACGAATTTACCAGCCTGCCCACCTTGCTGAAGGACGAAAACCACAGCGATGGCAGCGAAGATATGCAGTTCGTTAAGCAGTTATATCGCAAAACACTGGTTAACAACAAGGAACTCAATAACGTGATCAGCGAGCGGGCCAGCAACTGGGACCTGGAGCGCATAGCCATCATGGATACCATACTTATTAAAATGGCCATCACCGAACTCATTGAATTTCCTTCCATTCCAATTAAGGTTACCCTGAACGAGTATATTGAACTGTCAAAAGAATACAGTTCGCCCAAAAGCAAAGTGTTTATTAACGGCGTTCTTGATAAACTGATTATCGACTACAAGGAGCAGGGGATTATCCGCAAAGCGGGCAGGGGGCTGATGGAGTAGTTTAAACTACCTGCAGGTCTATTCAAAGTATCGGGTAAAAAATGCAGCACCGGCGAGCCCGGAAAAATATTCCTTTAAACGATTCGTGAACCGAAATGGAACCTGGTTTTTTTGTCAGAAATTATACCGAAACCGATTTCCCTGAAATGATTATGCTCTGGGAAGCTCTCGGACTTGGAGGCGCCCACCGTGGCGACGATAGCCAGGTAATTGCCCGTACACTTCAAATGGGCGGTCAGCTGCTGTTACTTGTTGAACAGGTTTCAGGTAAAATTATCGGAACTTCGTGGCTTACTGTCGACGGCAGGCGGACATACATTCATCATTTCGGGATCCACAGCCTATACCAGGGTAGG
>CAYNVK010000037.1:0-9283 GCA_964400395.1 uncultured Lentimicrobiaceae bacterium
CGATGCCTCGCGTCTCGAAATATCCCAAAAAGGATTTATCCTTTTTGGGTAAATGGATTGGTACAGAGACGCGATGCCTCGCGTCTCTATATTCCAAAAAGAATTTATCCTTTTTGGGGTAAATGGATTGGTCCAGAGCCGCGATGCCTCGCGTCTCGAAATATCCCAAAAAGGATTTATCCTTTTTGGGGGAATTGATTGGTACAGAGACGCGAGGCATCGCGTCTGTACCGCATTGGTTAAATTAATGCCTGAATGTGTCTTTTCCCCAATTATCCACATTATTGCGTATATAATTTGCAATGCGTGCGTATTCATCGTCGTTACGAATTATATGATCGTAAAAACGAGGTTGCCAGCCAAATTCTAGATGATGATCCAGGGCATACATTTTGACCGCCGATTTAAATCCTCTCATGATTGAGCCAAGATTTTTTGATTGAGGTCCAAATGTATTCTTACGAATCATATTATTCTCCAATGCCGAAATGAATTGTGTATCTGATTCGGATATTGATTCCATAAAGGGAATGTCAAATCCTGAGGCAAAAGGCATATCGGCTTCAGAAGAATTGAAAGTGGCCGAACCATTTTCGTTTGTCCTGTTGGTATTGAATTGGTTTTCTCCGATAATCAGGATGGCGTGAAAATGGTTAGGCATTACCTGGTATTCGCCCAGGGTTAAATTCATGTCAGGTCTCAATCCGGGCGTTTTAATCCATTCTGATTCAACAGCAATTCCAATTTCAGACAAATTCATTTCGAAATGCCTGCTATCAGTTGCAGGTTTAATGATGTGCCCGAAGAAGTGTGTTCTGTTCTGTGTACATAAAGTCACAAAGTACATCCCCCGGCTTGCATAGTCCCGGTTTTGTAACCTGGTTGAAGGAATGCGATATTTTCCCTGAAATTTTTCCATTCAATTTTATATTCAGGATGTGATATCTTTTTTCAAGGCTCAGCGTAAATTGATTATTTAGATGCATGATGCACCGCATCTGCCATTTCCGTAATCAGGCCCGGGTTTTTCTCGAATGCGGTTCCGATTACAATTATATCGGATCCGGCTGTAGCGGCTTGTTGTGCATGTTCGGGTGTGCGTATGCCGCCCCCGGCAATAAGGGGAATGCTGATGTTTTGTTTTACTTGTGCAATCATGGGTATGGGTATACACTGTTGTGCGCCGCTGCCGGCCTCCAGGTATATCAGCTTTAATCCCAGCATTTCACCTGCCAGGGCAGTGCAAATGGCTATGTCCATTTTGTCGGAAGGAATGGGCATGGTATTGCTCATATATTGAACAGCCGTGCTTTTGCCGCTTTCAACCAGCATATAGCCGCACGATATAACCTCCAGCGGGCTGAGTTTCAGGTAAGGCGCTGCAATTACATGACGCCCGATAAGCATTTCGGCATTCCGGCCACTGATCAGCGAAAGAAAGAGGATTGCATCAGCCTGCCAGCTGAGTTGCATATTGTTACCCGGAAACAGGATTACAGGAATATGGCTGTTGGCTTTCAGCGTTTTGATGCAATGATCCAGTTCGTTGTTAACCAGCAGGCTGCCGCCAACAAAAAAGTAATCTACTTTCGCATCGGCCGCATTACGGGCCAGGCTTTCAATGTCCTTGTTCAGCAATTTATCAGGGTCAACCAGCACAGCCAGTTGTTTCCTGCCTTGTTCGGTGCGATGAATTATATCCTGGTATACTGACATCCGGAGCTATTTAAACGCAAATGTAGAAAAAAGGCTTTAACAAGAGCCTTCAAATACTGAAAGATCAGGAAAGAGAATTTATAGGACAGCAGCTGGCTATTTTACCCTTAGAATACTGCTTTCGCGATTTTGCAGATATTGTCGGATTTGCCCATGGTATAAAAGTGAAGCACAGGCACGCCGAATTTTATCAGTTCCTTCGACTGTTCGATGGCCCATTCAACGCCCACCTGCCGCACCTGCTGATTGTCGGTACATTTTTCAATTTCCAGCACAAGTTCCTCCGGAATATCAATGGAAAAAGTTCGCGGAAGCGTAGATAGCTGCGATTTTACCGAAAGTGGTTTTAAACCGGGGATGATGGGTACTGTAATTCCGATTTCGCGGCATGATTTTTCGAATTCGAAATACTTGGCATTGTCAAAAAACATCTGTGTAACGATATAATCAGCGCCGGCATCCACTTTTGCTTTCAGATACTGCAGGTCGGTTGCCAGGTTGGGCGATTCCATGTGCTTTTCAGGGTAACCGCCAACACCTATGCAGAAATTGGTGGGCACAGGATTAAGCATATCCTCCTCAAGGAAAATGCCCTTGTTCAGTTGTACCACCTGTTTCACCAGGTCGATGGCATACATATGGCCATCATGCTGCGGTTTAAATTGTTTTTCGCCCCGCATATTATCGCCCCTCAGCAGCAGGATATTGTCGATACCCAGGAACTGCAGGTCGATGAGTGCGTTTTCCGTTTCTTCCTGGTTAAATCCGCCACAAATGAGGTGAGGAACCACATCAATGCCATATTTGAATTTTATGGCCGCAGTAATGCCAACCGTGCCGGGACGTTTGCGCACCGTGCGGCGCTCGAGTAATCCATCTTCACGTTCCTTAAATATAACTTCCTCGCGGTGATATGTTACATCAATAAATGAAGGGTTAAATTCAATCAGCGGATCGATGGTCTGGTATATGGAATTGATATTCTCGCCTTTGAGCGGCGGTAGCAACTCGAAGGTGAAAAGTGTTTTGCCTTTACTCTGCGCTATATATTCGGTAACTTTCATGTTGATATTTTCTATAGATCTTGATATTGCTCTTTATTTTTGATAATGGTTTTGGTAGTCTGAAGCAGAAATACCAGTGTTCCTGGTTTCCGGGTTCTAAAGTTCAATTGTTCAATTGTTCAGATGTTCACTTGTTCAATTGTTCAGATGTTCAATTGCTCACTTGTTCAGATGTTCACTTGTTCACTTGTTCAATTGTTCCCTTGTTCAAGCGTTCCGTCTTCCGACTTCGGTCTGCCTTGCCTGCGGACGCATTCAGGCAGGGGTCTTCCGACTTCCAGCCCTCTTCACGCTCAGTAATTCAAATTCGATGCCAGCAGTTTTTCAACTTCCTTCACGGTAAGGTTTTTGCGGGCTGCATAATCCTCAACCTGCTCACGGCTGATACGGCTGATGGCAAAGTACTGCGAATCGGGATGTGCAAAATAATAACCACTCACCGAAGCCGCCGGGTACATCGAATAGTTTTCGGTGAGGGTTATGCCGGCGGTATTGGCATTCAGCAGGCTGAAAATGGTTCCTTTCTCGCTGTGTTCGGGGCATGCGGGATAGCCGGGTGCCGGGCGAATGCCAACATATCCTTCGTGGATTATTTCATCAATGGTCAGGTTTTCGTCCTTGGCATAGCCCCAGTATTCCTTGCGTACCTTATGATGCAGCAGTTCGGCAAAAGCCTCGGCAAGCCTGTCGGCCAGTATCTTAACCATGATGGCATTATAATCATCGTTTTGTTCTTCGTACTGCTTAACCCATTTTTCAATTCCCTTGCCGGCGGTAACGGCAAACAAACCAATATAATCGCTGATGCCGGTTTCGGCTGGTGCAATGAAATCGGCCAGCGAAAGATTGGGGATGCCGGGTTCCTTCTCCTCTTCATTACGCAGGAAATGCAGTAGAGTGTGTTCGTCCTTACCTGTGGCAAGTTCAACACTGTCGCCGGTTGACTTTGCCGGGAAGAAACCGATTACCCCGTTGGCCTGCACCATGTTGTGTTCCATTATTTTTGCCAGCATCAACTGTGCGTCATCAAAAAGCACACGCGCTTCTTTCCCTTTCAACGGGTCATCGAAAATGGCCGGGTATTTCCCGTTTATTTTCCAGGCATGGAAAAAGAAAGTCCAGTCGATATACCGGCTGATTTCTTCAAGCGGGTAGTTTTCAAAATGTTTTACACCCAAAAACGAGGGCTTTACAGGTGCATAAGCTTTCCAGTCGGGTTTCAGCCTGTTGTTACGGGCCTGTTCGAGTGTAACATAGGTTACACCGGCACGAGTACTCAGGTGTTTGTGCCTGAGCTGTTCGTATTTCTGGCTGGTGGATTCCACAAATGGCTTTTTCCCCTCGGCCGAAAGCAGTGCTGCAACAACGCCGGTAGCCCTTGATGCATCGCGCACATGAACCACGGGCTGGCTGTATTCGGGGGCGATTTTTACTGCCGTATGCATTTCGCTGGTAGTTGCCCCGCCAATAAGCAGGGGTATGCTGAATCCTCGGCGCTCCATTTCCGAAGCCACAAATCCCATCTCTTCGAGCGAAGGTGTAATAAGTCCTGATAAGCCTATCAGATCAACGTTTTCTTTGATGGCTTCGTCGAGTATTTTTTCGGCATGCACCATCACCCCGAGGTCAATTACCTCGTAGTTATTGCAGCCAAGTACAACGCCAACAATGTTTTTACCAATGTCGTGCACGTCGCCTTTTACCGTGGCCATCAGTATTTTACCGGCTTTGTTGTTTTCGCCCTGTACTTTTTCGGCTTCGATGTATGGCAGCAGGGTAGCAACCGCTTTTTTCATCACGCGGGCGCTTTTCACCACCTGGGGCAGGAACATTTTACCAGCCTGAAACAGATCGCCAACCACGTTCATCCCGGCCATCAGCGGACCTTCAATTACTTCGAGCGCTTTTTCAAAATGCGGGCGTGCTTCCTCCACATCAGCGGCAACGTCGGCATCCAGGCCATGCACCAGGGCATAGGTTAAACGCTCGTTTACCGGCAGGCTTCGCCAGGCTTTGGCAGCGGCTTCTGTTTTTTCGGTAGCCTTCATTTTTGAGGCGTACTCAATCAATCGCTCTGTTGCATCGGGGCGGCGGTTAAAAAGCACGTCTTCGATCAGTTGAAGCAAATCGGCCGGTATATCATCATAAACTGGCAGGTTACCCGCGTTTACAATGCCCATATCCATGCCCGCTTTAATGGCATGGAATAAAAAGGCTGAGTGCATGGCTTCGCGCAGCGCATCGTTGCCGCGGAATGAGAATGAAAGATTACTGATGCCGCCGCTTACTTTTGCATAAGGCAGGTTTTCCTTAATCCATTTTATGGTTTCAATAAAATCGACGGCGTAGTTGTTGTGTTCTTCAATGCCGGTGGCAATAGCCAGGATGTTGGGATCGAAAATAATATCTTCGGGAGGTACGCCAATTTCGTTTACCAGGATGTCGTATGCACGCTGGCATATTTCCTTGCGGCGTGGCAATGTGCTGGCCTGGCCTTGTTCGTCGAAAGCCATAACCACCATGGCAGCGCCGTAATTTCTTATTTTGAGTGCATGTTCCCTGAAAGCATCTTCGCCTTCTTTCATGCTGATGGAATTCACTATGGCTTTTCCCTGAAGGCATTTAAGCCCGGCTTCAATCACTTCCCATTTCGATGAGTCAATCATAATGGGAACCCTGGCAATTTCGGGTTCGGACATGAGCAGGTTCAGGAAGCGGGTCATTTCGCGTTTGGCATCCAGCAGGGCATCGTCCATGTTTACATCCAGCACCTGGGCGCCGGCTTCCACCTGCTCACGGGCAACCGAAAGTGCTTCGTCGTATTTTTCTTCGCGTATAAGCCTGGCAAACTTTTTTGATCCCGACACATTGGTTCGTTCGCCTATGTTGATAAAATTACTGTTCTCGAAAACCATAAGCGGTTCCAGGCCACTGAGGCGCAGGTTTTTATCAATTGACGGAATATGCCGGGGCGTTGATTGCTCCGCAATTTTGCATAATTCGGCAATGTGCTCGGGCGTTGTACCACAACATCCGCCAATGATGTTTACCGAATGGTTGGTGAGTATCGGGTGCACATGTTTGGCCATCTGAACCGGCGATTCGTCGTATTCGCCAAACTGGTTAGGTAAGCCGGCATTGGGGTAAGCGCTCACATAAAAAGGTGCTTTGCGCGAAAGCTCTTCGATAAACGGGTTCAGTTGTTCGGCGCCCAGCGAGCAGTTAAAGCCCACACTCAGCAGTTTGATATGCGAAACTGAGTTGAGGAATGCTTCCAGGGTCTGGCCCGAAAGCGTGCGGCCGCTTAAATCGGTAATGGTGCCCGAAACCATCACCGGGAGGTGTAAGTTCCGTTCGGCTAGTACCTCGTTAATGGCATACAGGGCAGCCTTGGCATTCAGCGTATCAAAAATAGTTTCAACCAGCAGCAGATCCACACCGCCATCAATAAGCCCGCGGACTTGCTCGATATATGCATCCTTTAACTGGTCGTAGTTTATAGCGCGGAAGCCAGGGTCGTTAACATCGGGCGACATGCTGGCTGTCTTGCTGGTTGGGCCAATGGCGCCGGCCACGAAACGCGGTTTTTGCGGGTTGAGGGCGGTGAATTTTTTAGCTTCATCAACAGCAAGTTGTGCCGAGGCAACATTCATTTCGTAAACCTCGGATTCAAGCTGGTAGTCGGCCATCGAAACGGAGGTAGCATTAAAGGTGTTGGTTTCAATAATATCAGCGCCAGCTTCGAGGTAAGCCCGGTGAATTTCGCTGATCACCATAGGCTTTGTAAGGCTGAGCAGGTCGTTGCACCCTTTCAGGTCGATATGATGGGTAGCAAAACGTTCGCCGCGGTAATCGGGTTCGGCAAGTTTATAGCGTTGTATCATGGTACCCATGGCGCCATCCAGCACCAGTACCCGTTTTTCTAAAGCTTGATAAATTAAATTCCTTTCGCTCATTATTTTTATATGTTTTACACTGCCGCATACTTAAACAAAGCAGCAGGGCAGAAGTTTTTAACCTAACACATTCAGTTTCTCCGGTTTAGGGAGCAGGAGTGTGCTTCAATTATAATCACCCGCAACGGCGGGATCAGGTATTGGCACCTTACACACCGGGTGGTGGTGGTTGCCAGGGTTTCGCTGAGCCTGTTCTCTCCGCCCTTCTGTATAACTCAAACCTCCTTGCTTGCACGAAAGGAATATTTGAAGCTGCAAAGATATAGGTTTTTTTTAATATGTATGCAAGCTATATCTGGATTCGTGGGGGTGTTGCGGGTATTATTTATATCCGGCTGGCATGTGCGGGTGCTTGCGCTAACGCAGCGATTACAATGATGTACGGGAAAAATAACATCCATCAGTAGCTCATAAATGGTCGGAATCAGAATTTTCAGGCTAAATGAACTTTTATTATTTTGAGTTACCGATGGCTTACTGTTTAAAGGCGCATGCTGCAAATCCTGAAATTCTGCAAATTCCATTTCTCACCAAAGGGTTTCAAATTCTACCCTGTGCAGATCAACAATAAGTGTTTTTTATGGTTATTATCTCCATAAAAAAGTTATACCTTTGCACCCCTAAAAAATCAGATTATAATATGGAACCATTTGCTGTTGACACAAATATGAAATACAAAGTACGTGACCTGGCGCTCGCCGACTGGGGACGCAAGGAAATTGAAATCGCCGAGAAAGAAATGCCCGGCCTGATGAGCATTCGTAAAAAATATGCAGCACAGAAACCTTTAAAAGGCGCACGCATTACCGGCTCGCTGCATATGACCATTCAAACAGCCGTGCTTATCGAAACCCTGGCCGAACTGGGTGCCGAAGTACGCTGGGCCAGCTGTAATATTTTCTCCACCCAGGATCATGCCGCTGCTGCCATTGCCGCTGCCGGTATCCCTGTTTTTGCCTGGAAAGGCGAATCGCTCGAAGAATACTGGTGGTGCACCAATATGGCGCTCACATTCGAAGGCGGAAAAGGTCCGCACCTGATTGTGGATGATGGCGGAGATGCTACCTTGCTGATCCACAAAGGATATGCTGCCGAGAAAGAGCCTAAATTACTCGAAGAAAAAGGTTCGAATGCAGAAGAACAGGTAATTATGAACCTGCTGCGCGAAACCTATGTTGAAAATCCAACCAAATGGCATGGCGTGGTTGCCGACTGGAAAGGAGTTTCGGAAGAAACCACCACCGGTGTACACCGCCTGTACCAGATGATGGAAAAAGGTGAATTACTGGTGCCGGCTATCAACGTAAACGACTCGGTTACCAAATCGAAATTCGATAACCTTTATGGCTGCCGCGAATCGCTGGCCGATGGTATTAAACGTGCCACCGATGTTATGCTTGCCGGAAAAGTAGTGGTTGTTTGCGGGTATGGTGATGTAGGCAAAGGAAGCGCTAAATCGATGCGCGCTTACGGTGCCCGCGTTATTGTTACCGAAATTGACCCCATCTGTGCCCTTCAGGCTGCCATGGAAGGTTTCGAAATAAAAACGGTTGAAGACGCCCTCGACGAAGGAAATATCTATGTTACCACCACTGGTAACCGCGATGTAATTACCGTTGAGCATATGCTGAAAATGAAAGACCAGGCTATTGTTTGCAATATCGGCCATTTCGATAACGAAATTCAAGTTGATAAGCTGAATAACCTGGCCGGGGTTCAGAAAATTGAAATCAAACCCCAGGTTGATAAATATTTGTTCCCCGACGGACACTCCATATTTATGCTTGCCGAAGGCCGCCTGGTAAACCTGGGTTGCGCTACCGGTCACCCTTCGTTTGTAATGAGCAATTCGTTCTCGAACCAGACACTGGCACAGCTCGATTTGTGGAAAAACAACTACAAAGTTGGCGTTTATCGTCTGCCCAAGTACCTTGATGAAGAAGTAGCCCGCCTGCACCTGGAGCAACTTGGTGTTAAACTCACCCAGCTTTCGCCCGAGCAGGCAGCATATATTTCGGTACCGGCCGAAGGCCCATACAAAGCGGACCATTACAGGTACTAAGCCGAAAATTTTAGCAAAAATCACGAAAGGCTGTCATGCAAATGATGGCCTTTTTTCTTGGGAGCGAAATTGATATTGCAGGCCCTGGTAAGAAGATAGACCTGGTTTGGACGGCAGATAGATGATCTAAGTAATTTATAACACTAAGCACAGAATGCTAAATGAAAAAGTGATTTAGTCAACATTACTTCGTCATTCTTAATTTAATGTTCAATGTTTTACATTTTTTTAGTTTAGGAAAGGAATTTCCGGGTTATAAATAAAAAACACTAAACCCAGAATGCTAAATGTAAAAGTAATGTTAGCAGTATTACTTTTTCATTCTTAATTTAATGTTAAGTGTTTAGCGTTTAATGGATCAGAAGAAGAAAGTCCGGGAAGCGAATAAAAAACACTAAACGCAGAATGCCAAATGAAAAAATGATCAGGGCAACATTACTTCGTCATTCTTAATTTAATGTTCAATGTTTTACATTTTTTTAGTT
>CAYNVK010000037.1:9383-14379 GCA_964400395.1 uncultured Lentimicrobiaceae bacterium
AAAAAACACTAAACGCAGAATGCCAAATGAAAAAATGATCAGGGCAACATTACTTTTTCATTCTTAATTTAATGTTAAGTGTTTAGCGTTTAATGGATCAGAAGAAGAAAGTCCGGGAGGAGAATAAAAAACACTAAACCCAGAATGCTAAATGAAAAACCTTGCCATAAAGCATTGTAGCTCATGCCTGCAGGGAAAAACCAAACGGTCTTCTAATTATAAACCAGCAGCGTTTCGCCGTCGTACGACCAACGGTATTGCATAAGCGCGTAAGGAGAAGGTCCGCCGGCAGGCGTTCCGTCGAAAAGAATAAATTTGGAGGAGCAAACCGGGTCGATGCAAGTGATTCCCGAAGATTCAACATTTACCCGGGCGCCGGTTTGTTCGGGATCGTAAGGGCAGCAGCGCTCATAAACCCTGAACTCGTCGGGCAGCAGACGATATATTACAATTCCCCGGTAGCCTGCATTTTCAATATATTTATAGCCGCCGGTAGGTATATAATCCAGTGAATTCGGATACAACTGCAGGCTCACGTACACATAAGGGATTTGTGGCTGGTTATCCTTGCCACAACCCGCTACTACCATCAAAAACAAAATTATTGCCGCCAGTTTCCGCATAAAGTAATTATTGTGATTTTTTTTCGTTGTAAAAGTAATACATAACCGAATTATAACGTGAAAGTCCGGGTAAAATTGCATGTTTGCAGCCGGGCCAGGTAAATGCTACAGGCTACGATTGGCAGCTGAGGCTCACAACAGAAAGCAATATTTATAATGAACAGGGTAATTTTACAAAAGCGTTTTATCCTTGCAAGCCTGGTTGCCATGCTGGCTGTATTTGTATTTACAGGTACTTCATGCCGTATACTGAAGCGCGACAAACAGGCCATTGCAGAAAAAAAGCAGGAAGATGCCAATAAAAAGGCAGATGCTGAGTACGAAAAAGCGCGAAAGCAACATTATGCCAATCAAAACAAGGAAACAAAAAAAATGATGAAGCAAACCAAAAAGGATGCAGCCCGGTACAACAAGCCCAGGAAAAGAAGTTTTTACTGGCTTGGTGTAAAATGCAGGTAACATCCCAAAGTTTCAGCCGGTATGCACCATGTTTTAGCCAGGAACAAATTTATTCTTCAGCGATTTGTAAAAACTGTGAAAAATGTTATTAACTTTACACCCGTTTTAACGCAAGGTTAAACTAAATCTGGCAAAATCATAGGAAACTAACTGCAGATTTTCTGCTCACTTACGATAAATTAATGGAAAGGACCCTTTTTCGCAAAGGGTCTTTTCTTCTTATTCAATAAACATAAAAACAAACTGCTACCGTTATGGCACAGGTAACATACTACACTAAAGAAGGATTTGAAAAGCTGAAACTTGAACTGGAACATCTGGTACATATTGAGCGCCCGCTCATTTCGCAGCAAATAGCCGAAGCCCGCGACAAAGGCGATCTTTCGGAAAATGCCGAATACGATGCGGCTAAAAATGCCCAGGGAATGCTCGAAATGAAAATTTCGAAACTGCAGGATATGATCCGTAATGCTCGCCCGATCGATGAGTCGAAAATGGATGCTTCGAAAGTGCAGATCCTTTCCACCGTTAAAATTAAGAACCTGAAAAATAATGCCGAAATGGTGTACACCCTGGTTCCCGAAAACGAAGCCGACCTGAAATCGGGCAAAATTTCTGTTTCATCTCCCATCGCCAAAGGTCTTCTGGGTAAAGCCAAAGGCAACAAGGTTGATATTGCCATTCCCGCGGGTTCCATTACAGTCGAAATTGTTGAAATAACCGTTAAATAATTAAGCCATGGCAGGAATATTTGCACGTATTGCTTCAGGCGAAATTCCATCCTACAAAATTGCTGAGGACGAAAGGTTTTTCGCATTCCTTGATATCAACCCGCTGGCCAAAGGGCATACGCTGGTTATACCCAAACAGGAAATTGATTACCTGTTCGATATGGATCCCGAAATGCATAAGGATATGTGGGCATTTGCCATGAAAGTGGCTAAAGCCATTAAACAGGTTGTGCCCTGCATTAAAGTGGGCGTTGCCGTTATCGGTCTCGAAGTGCCACATGCGCATATACACCTGGTGCCTATGAATACCATGGACGATATAAATTTCAGCCGCCCGAAACTTACTTTCCCGGCTGACGAAATGAAGCAGGTTGCCACCGAGATTGCCGCTGCTATACGATAGCAAATAAACAAGTAAAAGCCTTTTGAGAAGACCGCTTTTTTGTAAAGGCGGTTTTTTTTGCGGCTATAGTAATACTGTTCAATACTTTAATTGATTTAAACAACCCGTTCAGGCTCGTGATAAAAACATTACAATGGTACGCGTATCTCTGGTTCAATATGCTGAAGCCCAGGTTCAGGCTGATTAGGCTTCGCTTGCAGAACAATATTGCCGAAAGAGATGCCTGTGCGCACGCAGCTGCGCGTAAATGGGCGCGAACGGCCATTTCGGCAAATGGATCGGTAATTAAGGTTACAGGCATCGAAAATATCCCGGTATCGGGCGGCGTGCTTTTTGTTTCGAACCACCAGAGTAATTTCGATATCCCTATCCTTATCGGTTTTGTGCCCCGCGACAAAGGCTTTGTTGCGAAAGTTGAACTGATGAAAGTTCCGGTATTCCGCATGTGGATGAAAGCCCTGGGTTGTGTTATTATAAACCGTAACGACGCACGACAGTCGCTACAAGCACTTAGCCTGGCTGCCGAAAGATTAAAGCATGGTCATTCGCTTGTTATTTTTCCCGAAGGCACCCGGAGCGGCGATGGTAAACTTGGCCGTTTTAAAGCAGGTAGCCTGAAACTTGCACTCAATGCCAACGTGCCCATTGTGCCGGTTAGCATCAAAGGTTCTATGAATATTATGCCCAAGGGAACGTCGCTCATAAAATCGGCTGAAGTGGAGGTGATTATTTCTGAACCTGTTTTGGCTGGTCAGCATCAGGGTAAGGATATTCATGCAGTAACCGAAATGGTTCGGGAAATCATCAGGCAAAACCTGGGGGAGTAATACTGCTGAATTTATCGGGCGTTAAGTATCCTGTAGTCTCAATCGGGCTTTTTAGTACACAATATTTATGGTTTCTATATCATTGCCAGTGTCCAGCGGGAGCATGGCGTTGATAAGCCGCGCTTTGTGGTATCGGTGCAGATCCGATGCCTTTATGTCAGCTTCCGAAATTAAATCCTGGTGTAGCAGATGGCTTCGCATGGTTCCCTGCAAGAGGGGTTTGGTGGGTGTAATCCACCGGAACCCATCGTAAAAAACGATATTCGAATAACTGGTATCGGTAATCAAACCGTTTTTCACGATTAGTATGTCATCGCAATTTCCGCGTTTTTCGCGTAAAGCATTTAACTGGCTGCGGTCAGCAAATTTGTAAGGGTACGAAATGCTGTTGTCGTCAACCAGTTTCAACGTAGTAATTAGCTTTGGCGTGTAGGCCTCAAAATCAACAGCAATTACCTGTCTGCCATAGGTTACCCGGCATTTAAAAATACCCTGCCTGCATGCGGACGGAATTTGTATCAGTTGCAACAAATTGATGGGCTGAGCGCCTTCAAAAAAATATTGCATGGCTTTGTTAAGCCTCGCCTGGTGGTAATGCAGGTTTTCGGGCGCCCCGTTGCAAATGCGTATGGTTTCAAACAAAAGGCACATACACTTTATCAATTAATTCGCTGTACTCATTCTCAGCCTTGCTCCGTGCCGTTATGCCGCCGCCGCTGCAGAAAATAAGCTTACCTTGTTCCTTTTTAATAAACCGTATCATAACCCCTGAGTCGAGCATACTTCCGTCGTATAAGCCGAAAACCCCGGTGTAAAAACCCCGCGAATAGGTTTCGGCCTGGCTGATGATTTCGAGGGTTTTCTTTTTGGGCGCCCCCGAAATGGATCCTGCCGGCAGTAATTTGCTAAAGATATTTCCGAGGTTTGATGCAAAGTCGCCAGGTAATGATCCTGATATTTCGCTGCTTACCTGGAGTAATGATTTTTCGTGCGTGTTAATTTTTTCGATATACCTGAACCTGTCTACCTTCACATCCGATGCCACCATGCCCAGGTCGTTGCGGATCAGGTCGACAATAGTGCTGTGTTCAGCAGTTTCTTTGGGATCGGAAAGTATTGTTTTCTCCGCTTCGGGTATGGATGCATCAATGGTCCCTTTCATGGGAAAGGACCGGATGGTACGTTCGTAGATCTGCACAAATATTTCGGGCGAAAAAACCACGAACTCATCCTTAAACAGCAACTTGTAGCGGGCGTTACTGCGGCTAAATATTTCGGGAAGATCAATATTAAGTTTTATCTCCGTTGGGAAAGTAAGGTTGGTGAGGTACGAATTTCCTTCGGCCAGGTTTTGGTGTACAATTTTAAAAGCATGTTTGTAAGCGGCCAGCCCGGGAGGGAATTTTTCCATTGCAACCGGTTCAACACAGCCCGATTCGGCCTTTGCATTCCCTTTTCCATTCACCTGGTATAAAACGCCATTATCCGCTGCTTCATCGGGTGGCACGAAAAATCCTTTTTGTACCGCAAAGTCAATTCCGAAGATAAAGGGCTTCGACCTGCTGCCGAAGTCGTTCATCAGTTCAAAAACTTTTTCGGCCTCGAATAACATGGGGTTGAAACGTATCGGGTTGAAAGGATTAGGTTTTTGCATCAACACATGCAAATATCAGGGAAACTGCATTGTCATCATATTGGTAAGTATGCACAGCATGAGGTTATCTGATTTTTTCTTTTTACCTCTATACACTAAGCACTCAGCACACAGCACTCAGTACATAGCACTCAGCACATAGCACTAAGCACTAAGCACTCAGCACTTAGTAAGCTCTTTCATTACGCCCTTCAATATAATTGATAAATGAGCGGTTCACCACCTTGTTGCCTCCCGGTGTGGGGTAATCGCCGGTAAAGTACCAGTCGCCGGTATGATTGGGTATAGCCTGGTGCAGG
>CAYNVK010000038.1:0-10033 GCA_964400395.1 uncultured Lentimicrobiaceae bacterium
GGTAATTCAATACCAAGCATATTGGCGGTAGCCGTGTTGGCATACATAAAAGTTTCGCCGTTGTGTATAAACACCGCATCGGGCATCGAGTCTACCATGGTGCGATACTTCTCTTCACTTTCACGCCGGGCTTCTTCAGCTTTTTTTATTTCGGTAATATCCCTTATGGATTCAATACTGCCTACCCGCTCGCCATTGCTGTTATATAAGGGCGCTCCTACATTCGATATATAGGCACCCTGGCCGTTGTATAATTGCGGAGCAAATATTTCGGCATAAATAGATTGGCCTTTACGCATAAAATTGTGGTACCTTTTCTTTAGCTCACGATCCGAAGAATCAATTAAGTCGAGGAGTTGCATTTGCCTGCGGCCATAAAAAGGTATGGTGTAGGCATGGTTTCCCTGTCCGATCATATCTTTTTTAGGTATGCCGGTCATTTCTTCCATAGCCTTATTCCAGGCAATCACCTTTTTCTCATTGTCAATTACAAAAGTGGCATCAGGCAGAAAATCAATAATATCCATCAGCTGTTGTCGCGATTCTTTCAGTGCTTCTTCATCCTTTTTGCGATGTGTAATATCCCTGCCGAAGAGTACAATTCCCTTGCGGCTTCCATCCGGATAAAACAGCGGTGTTTTTGCAATTTCAAAAATCCGGGGACTGCCATCATGAACAGGTATAGATTCGTCGGATACGATCCGGGTTTTTGTTTCCCAGGCCATTTGATCCGAACTGGTGCATCCCAGGTATGAGTTTTTTAATATGGGATCCGACATTTCAGCAATCTCTGAATCCGTTTTCAGATAGAAATCGTTTTCGTTGATATTGTATATATCGAGTATGGCTTTGTTAGCCCTGAGCCAGCGACCTTTACCGTCCTTAAAACAGATGATATCGCTTGAAGTATTGATAAGTGTCGAAAGTTGTTCTTCTTTTTCCTGGATAAGTTCAGCAGCCCTTTTTCGCTCAGTAATATCACGTACAATATTCATGATGGCGATGCGATTGTTAAAGTTGATCATCACCGCCATGACCTCTGCATCAATAAGTGTCCCATCTTTACACCTAAGCTTAGTCTCCATGGTGAAATATCCCTTTTTGCGAATATCCTGTTCCCGCCCCGGGATAAGGGACAGCTCATTGTTCAGGGTAATGTCAGTAACAGAAAAACTCAGAAACTCCTCGCGGGTATATCCGAGCATTTCGGCAGCAGCTTTGTTTACTTCAACAAATTTGCCTGGCGTATTTTCAGGGGTAATATAAAAAATAGAGATACCGTCCTTATTGGCTTCGAATAACTCCTTGTATTTTGTTTCGCTTACTTTAAGCGCATCTTCGGCTGCCACGCGTTCGGTAATATCGCGGAAGTTTATAACTATGGCTTCAATATCGGCATTGTAAAGCAGGTTACTGAATGTACTCTGAATCCAGCGCCAATCACCACATCTATGCCTGAAACGGTACTCAATGGTTGATATAATTTCAGGATTCTGAATCAGTTCGCCTAATTTTGCAAGCACCATCGGTAAATCTTCCGGATGGGTTAAGTCATCCGGATGAAAGGCGCTTAGAGCTTCAGCCTCGTACCCGAATATTTTGAGTGCTGCATCACTGGCAAATTTAAAATTTCCGTCGATATCTATAAGTACCACGCCATCGGGAGCATGTTCAATAATTGATTTGTAATGATTTTTAGTTTTGGTGATTTCTTTTTCGGCCTGCTTGCGAAAAGTAATATCGTTGAGTGAAAGTATAACATGCTTTCGTTGGTTAAGCACCAGGGGCTCAATGCTGAATTGTACCCAAACCGATGAAGTTTTCTCACCGTTATCCTGAAGTATGATTTCGTGCTCTTCATCCGATATTTTCTGATCGTTGCTGAAAGCCTCCTGGATGGAATTCATAATATTGCAGGACTTGCATTGCTGGGTAAACCCGCATCCTTCCCCTGGTTTCTGGCTGTTTATACAGCCCAGGAATTCGCCGCATCTTAAATTCCGGATTACTTCGGGCTTTATATCGAACATTCGCGAAGCAGCAGGATTGGCCAGGGTAATATGTTGATCTTCATTAATAACCAACATCCCGACAGGGGATGAGGCCAGTATGGCATCGAGGTTTGCATGCTCTTTGAGTAATTGCTCCTCAGCACTCAGGCGCTGTAAAGCAACCGAAGCCAGGTTTACCAGGTTTTCAACAAGTTTTTGCTGTCTTAAACTGCATTTCCCATTATTTATAATTACAATACCTCCAAAAAGTTGTTCTTCCCAAACAAATGCTATCACATACACATCTTTAATACCCAGCGCATCTTCAATGCCGGAGCAGATTGGTTTGCTGATCGTATGGGCACATAATTCGTATAACGGGTTATTCCCAAGATGATATAACTCTTTACTCTGGTAAATTGCAATTTTATCAGGTGTATAATCTGTCAGATATACTACATGAGCCTGAGCATCAAGGCCGGTGAGCGCTTTTGCTTTATGATAAGCAGCCTCTAACCCGAACGAATGGCAGATATGTATGGATTGATTTGCCGGGTCGTGCATGGTAGTGAACAACATGCAATTATCCAGGGTACCGTAAATACTTTCCCCGATATACTTGATTACTTCGTTACTCGAGTTAATACTTACAAGTGCCTTTGAGGCTTCGGTAATGATTTGTTGATCATGCAGGTGCTCCATTACCTGTAATTCAGCCGATTTACGCATGGCAATTTCATTGCGTAAATCGGATGTGAGGTTTATTTCGACCGCCATACTTTTTTCGAGCTTCTGTATGCTTTGCTGCAATGCTGATTCAGCTTTGCGGCGTTCCAGCAGTTCCCTTTCCAGCTCAATGGTACGCTGCTGTACCAGTATTTCAAGCCGCTCTTTTTCTGAAATTTTCTGGTCTTCGGAACTCTTAATCCGGAGCATGGCCCGAACCTGGGCCGTTAATTCGGATTCATCAATAGGCTTTGCCAGGAATGCATCGGCTCCTGCTTCCAGTGCCTGTATGCGGGTTTTGGTTGTGGCCGATACAGCGGTAACCATCACAACGGGAATATGACTTAGCTGGGGATCCGATTTTAGTACACTGCAAACTTCGAATCCATCCATGCCAGGCATGGCTATGTCGAGTAAAACGACATCGGGTTTCAGTACACCGCACATTTCAATCCCTTTTTTCCCCGAAGTTGCCGTGTGGAGCATAGCCCAGGGAAATGCTTCTGATAGTAATCCTTCTAAAACCACCAGGTTATCAGGATTATCGTCGATAGCCAGTATTGTAACTATCTTTTCTTTCATCTTCAATCGTTATCGTGATTTATAATTTCTTACCAATTTTTACCTGGTTTAAGCTCAGGTTTGCCGGCCTCTTTGAACAAATGCATCAACGTACCCGGTTTAAATTTTGAAGGGGTTAAAGATCATTGAGTGGTTCATAGCCGATTTGAGTTTGCAGCGTGGTTGCAATAGTTTCTTCCATCATTTCTATTTCGATGGGTTTCGAAATATAACCATCAAAACCATTTGCAAGCAATTCTTCCTTGTCGCCTTTCATGGCCCTGGCCGTGAGTGCAATAACCGGAATATACTTTAGTTCGTTATTGCTGCGAAAATCGTGAAGCAGTATAAAATCATCATCCTCAGGCATCGAAACATTCAGCAAAATAAGATCTGGTTTTTGTTCAAGGGCCAGGGGCAGGGCTTCCGAATATTGGGTTGTGCCCGAAATTTCGCATTTCCCCGAAAGCAAAGCTTTTACGGTATCGAGGTTATCCTGGGTATCTTCAATTACAAAAATCCTGGGTCGGTTTGTAAATGGATTGTGCTTTTCTTTTTCCGCTTCAACTGCCTTGATTTTGTTAACCATATTGCTGACGTGCTCCAGAAGTTCACTGCGGTTTACTACGCCCTTAAAAATGATTTGATGAATATGGTTGCCTTTGAGGAAAAAGAGTTCATTTTTAGTAATATGCTTGGCTGTTAATATGAGCACAGGAAGCTGGCTGGTTTCGGGATGGCTGCGGATTGAGTCGATTACCTGGAAACCATCAACTTCCGGCATCATCAGGTCGAGTATCATGGCATCGGGCACCGAGTTTTTAATAGATTCGAGGGCCTCTTTACCATTGCTGGCAGTCTTTACGGTATATCCTTCTTTGGTGAGCATATACTTCATCTGGATAACCTGTGGCTCGGAGTCTTCAACCAGCAGTATTATTGCCTTTCCTGCTTTCGGACTGTCCGTTTCTGAGGTATGTGTAATTACAGGATTTTCTTCGGTATTATCCAACCTCGCTGTTTCACTGTAACCGGCATGCACCAATGGCAATGCGATGATAAAAGTTGAGCCGCTCCCGGGCCTGCTGTGCACTTCGATGCTGCCTCCCAGTAAAATTACGTATTTTTTAGCAATAGCCAGTCCAAGCCCGGTTCCGCCATACTTCCTCGACATTTTGTCATCAGCCTGCTTAAACTCATCAAAAATCTTCGGTACAGTCTCCGGATCAATACCTATGCCGGTATCCATAATGGTGATTATTATTTCGTCGGTTGTATTTTTTGCACTGATTTTAACGGATCCTTCCTCGGTAAATTTCAGGGCATTGCTGATTACATTCTGAAGAATATGCCTGCATTTTGTGCTGTCGCTTTCAAGCACCGGCAATTCCCTTGATATCGTATTTACCAGTTTTAACCCTTTTTCCGTGGCCAGGGGCTCGAGGGATTCGAGTATTGAATCCACCAGCGTACTAACCGAAAAACGCGACAGGTTTATGTCTTCTTTTCCCGACTCAACCCGCGACAGATCGAGGATGTCGTTAATAATTGAGAGTAATTGTTTCCCGTTTTTCTCGATGATGCTCAGGTATTTATATTCGTCTTCCTGAAGGTCGTTCTTTAATTTACGGGTAAGTACGCCCGAAAGTGCAATAATCGAATTGAGTGGTGTGCGCAGTTCGTGGCTCATATTTGATAAAAATGCGCTTTTGTATTTATTGGCCTCATCCACCTCTTCTTTCTGCATTTTTAATTCAAGGTTGTATTCTTTGAGCTCGTCCGATTGTATAGCGAGTTCCTTGGTTTTTTCTTCCAGTGCCCTGAACTGTTGGTTTAGCGTTTGCGAAATTTTACTTATTTTCTCAAAAGCAAGTACACCGTAAATCCTGGCAGTTAAAATGAAATGAATTTTATCGATAATCGCTGTCGAAGTGTCCGTAAAACTGGACTGGCTACACAGCAGGATCACCGAAATCAGTTCATTGTCCTCCAGGATGGGGATGGTTATAATTTCCTGAGGATCGTAATCCGATGCTATTGTTTTGAAACAATTGATGGTATCGGCGGGGATTTTCGAAATACTGATTGATTTTGAGTTTACCAGCGCCTTACACTTCTTGTTTGTAATATTTTTAAGTGCAAACGATTTAAAATTTTCGATTTGCAGTCCCAGCGTTTCATAAGGCTCGAATTCTTTCTGTTTCTCGTTAAGCAGATAAATGGCAGCAACATCTGCACGGGTAACATTAATCAATGCGTTGAGCATTTCAATGCAGAAGGGCCGCAATTCGTTCTCCCTGGTTAGTAAGCGGGCCAGCTCGTTTGTACTGTTGTTCAGTATGATTTGCTGCTGCACCGAGTTTGCCAGCTCGTTAAATGACGCTGAAAGTACTCCGATTTCATTTGTCGAAATGTATTCGGACCGCGCATCGAAATTACCTTGCCTGAATTGATCAGCAACCCGCGCCAGCGCTCTTACCGGCTTACGAATGCTGTTAAGAATAAGATATGAAATTATAAATGTGAGTACAAACAAGCCTGCCAGGATGACACGTATCCAGAAGACAATTTTTTGCTTTTCAACCATGGCGCTGTTATAATAAGTATCGGCTTTTGCATTCGCGAAATCGACCATGATCTGTACCTGCGAAAAAAGCTTATCCCTGAATTCCTGGTTTTTGATCCTGTATTGAACATAAGCCTGCTCGTTGTCTCCTTTTAAACGGTGTTCGATGATTTGATCGCGAAGTATTTTCCAATTTTTAAATGTAGCAAAAGCACTGTCGATGTGGCTCTTTTGGCCAAGATAACGCGCATAAACCAAGTCAAACGATTTTACAGCATCGTCTTCTTTTTCATTTATCTGGTTTATGATCGGGTACAAGGCATTTGGATTCAGGTGGTTATCGAGAGCTATATCTTTAATCAGGTTATGTATTGAGTTAACATCATTTTTTATGTCGCGGGTGGCTTTTGATACCTGCAGCGGGTGTTCGTATAAATCGGAAGTTAATGTCCATAACCGGTTCGATTTGGTGAAAGCGAGAAAGGCAATGAGTACAATCAGAAGCATAATAATGCCAAAGCCTGCATAAAGCCGGGCTCCAATAGAGATGTTTACTAGTTTCTTGCTCATTGGGTACAAGTATTTATTGTGTTTTGAATTATGCTTGTTGTCGGGTAAAATCCGGATAAATTGTTTTGCCTGCCAATTGTGCAAACGGTTTTTAGAGGTGGTGCATTATTCATCGTTTCCTGTAAATGGCCGCCGGCGACATATAATTTCTGAATCCCGCGGCCGAGTTTACAATTCCGGTTTCAGCTTCGCCTGTTACCAGGAAACCGTTTTCAGTTAATGAACGATTAAATTTTTCGAGCATCATTTTCTGAATGGCGGGTTTGTAGTAAAACAGCACATTGCAGCACATCACCAGGTCGAAATCGCCGAAAATACTGGTGGGCGGAGCCGATGTTGTGCTGTTGAGCAAATCAAATTCCGAAAACTCAACATGTTTTTTAATGTGGTCCGAAATTGTGTATGTTTCACCTTTTTTTTGAAAATAGGCTTCAACATAACCATGAGGCACGTTTTTTATATCCTCGCTGTAGTAAATACCCCGCCTTGCCGATTCCAGTTCAGTGGTCAGTTTATCGGTAGCAAAAATACTGAACCACGCGTTGGTGTTTGTATTCTTAATCAGGTCGTCAGTAATCATGGCAAGCGAATATGCCTCCTGTCCGTAAGCACATCCGGCCGACCAAATCCTGATTTCGTTGTTATTGCTGTTCACTTTATCGGCAATAATACGCGGCAGTACATATTGGTACAAGAATGCAAAAGTAAGCGGGTTTCGGTAAAATGAGCTGTATGAATTAGATAATGAGTTGTTTAGCTGTATGGCTTCTTCGGGTGTAATAGCCAGAAATTGAAAGTATTTCTCATGCTGATCTTCGCTGAGCACTGTCATCCGGTTTTGAATCACATTCTGTATTAAACTGTCCGAATACATGCTGATATCTGTTTGGTGCTTATCAGCCATCAGGATTACAGCGTTTTCTGTAATTTTTTTTAAGTTAGTATGTAGAGGCATCAAAAAATAGGCTTAGCGTTTAAAATATGACCGCATGTAAAATGATGATTTTTTGTTATTTACGGCTGAGTTTAAGGTGTTGTCCGGTTGCAGGTATCCAAAGTTTGGCAGTGCATTTGGTACTTGTTTTGAATTGCCGAATTTATGGATTTCCTGCATGTTATTCAGTTGATGGGCAAAATGTGTGTGAATATGATTTTTTTGATTCTTAAATGGTTCGCGTTGAGTGAGTTTTTTGTTCAGTTCTGTATTCTTTTATGCGTGATGGCATACAACCACACGATATACAAAGGTATGGATATCGGAATTTTGTATTTATAGGTGAAGTAATGCTTCGGATGTAGTTCTTCCCTGAAAAAGTTTGTAGTTGAAAAAGTGAATATCGTGTAGCTGAAATCGCTACATGCTCAATAAGGTGTTTGTAAAAAATCAAAAAGGCATTACCCGTAAAGGATAATGCCTTGTAGTAATGTTACTGATGAAGAATGATATGGTAGCCTCAAATCATCAGCTTTTATTGATTCGGTTTCTCTCAGAACCTCAACAAAGGCCGCGATACGCCCATCATTCCCATGGGTATCATAGCCAGGATCAATATAAAGGCTATGGCGGTCCAAACCAGGGTACGGCGGTGCTTACTCTGGTGCGTTACTGCCCGTTTGGCCAGTATGCTGCCGGTTTGTGCCAGCCCGATGGCAATAATATTAACAAAGGCATGTTCTACAGCCCAGAAACGCAGCATCGGATCTTTCATTGCCTGGCCGAAATCATTCAAAGCCTGCGCTGTAACAGGACTCAGGAAAAAATACATAACGATGCCCACCAGCAATTGCAGGTGTAGACTGCCTATAAATATTGTTGACCAGCGTTTTTGAAACCGCGTAAAATCTGAATTTGACATCAGCCCTTTAATAGCGGCTGCTATTACGATTATTCCGGCAACTAAAATAAGCCAGCGGTTCCAGGAGTGTAAAAAAAGTGTAAAAGTGTACATTGAGTTCGTTTGATTATTTAAAGTTTCATAACAAAACCATCCTGGTGCAGCTTTTGTTCTCAATGCACAGTTTATAATTTTTAAATTTTCGAAATACAATTTTAAGATGTTTCGTTCCCGTGTACTGCATCTGATTTTGAAAAGCCTGGAAGGATATAAATTTTAAAAAGAACAATGTAGTATAAATGCTGTAAATTTATGGTAATGAATGTTCTATAGAATTGTTTCGTCGGTCATAAACGGTGTTAAGCAGGAATTGATCAAAAAAAAGCTGGTTTTGTATAGGGTATTTGGCTAGGAGGGTATCTTATACATGAAGCGCCGAAAAAAAACACTAATTTATAAAACCCCAAAGCCATGAAAACTTTAATTAAAAACGTACTCCGCCTTGGCATCATCGTCTTTTTTATATCGACCTGCGGATCGGTTTATGCCCAAAACGGTAACGAAGATTACATCACTGTAGCAGGTGTACTGAAAGACGCCAAAAGTGGAGAGAAAATTATTTATGCCAATGTTTCACTTCCCGGAACCGGGATTGGAACCGTGTCGAACTCAGAGGGCGAATTTACCCTGAAAGTAAACAAATCGCTGAACATCGCTGAATTTGAAGTTTCGCACCTCAGTTATGCAACCAAACGCTTTAAGATACTGGAATATGCCGGTAAGGAAAAAACCCTGTATCTCGAGCCCCAGGTATTATTGCTGAAAGAAATACTGGTTGTTCCTAAAGATGCCAGAAGCGTTGTTGAAGCAGCCTTAAGTAACGTAAGGAAAAACTATAGCGAAGTGCCCAACATGATGGAAGGCTTCTACCGCGAAACCATCCGCCAGCGCCGCGATTACCTCTCAATTTCTGAAGCCGTAGTTGATATTTACAAAGCGCCTTACACCAGTTTCCAGGACGACCAGGTGAAAATTTACAAGGGCCGTAAAGGTGGAAACGTGAAAAAAGCCGATACCCTGATGGTTCAGTTGCAAGGTGGACCCAATGTAGCCATGCTGCTCGATATTGTTAAAAATACCGACCTGAGCATTGCCCTCGATAACCTGGATAATTACCAGTTCGAATTCGAATCGATGGTAAATATTGACGATAAGCCAAACTGGGTAATCAGTTTCTCGCCCAACGTGATAAAAGAAGAACCCCTGTATTTTGGCAAACTGTACATCTCGCAGGAAAAAATGGCTATTACCAGGGCCGAATTCAGCCTCGACCTGAAAGATGAAGATAAAGCATCGCGGGTGTTTGTACAGAAAAAACCGATGGGCCTCATCTTTATGCCTACCGCAACCAGCTACCTGGTAACCTACAAGGAACAGAATAACAAGTTCTACCTCAATTATGTACGCGTCGACCTGAAATTCCGCTGCGACTGGAAAAAACGACTGTTCAAAAACTATTATTCAGTAATGTCGGAAGTAGCCATCACCGACAGGCACGAAGATAATATTACTAAATTTGCACAAAAAGAAGTATTTAAACCCAGTATGGTTTTTGCCGATAAGGTTGAGAATTTCTCCGATCCGAATTTCTGGGGTAACTCCAACATCATTGAGCCGGAGGAATCGATTGAAAATGCAATCAAGAAATTGTCGAAAATAAAGAAATAGATTTTGAAATACCGGGACAGGATTCCGGAAGCCAGGCAAGTACTGGCTTCCGGTTT
>CAYNVK010000038.1:10133-14308 GCA_964400395.1 uncultured Lentimicrobiaceae bacterium
TTTTGAAATACCGGGACAGGATTCCGGAAGCCAGGCAAGTACTGGCTTCCGGTTTTCAACTCCGGGAAACCATTGTTCCGATTGAAACTGAAAATAATCTCCGCCTGACCCACTCTCCGAAATTCTTTTTTACTTCCATGAACCTCAGTGATTTGTACATACAGAAAAAGATTCAAGGTGGCGACATCAGGGAATTCGAGCGGCTGTTTGCAAAATATTATGGCCCTTTGTGCGTACATGCCAACAAAATTCTCAGGGATATGGATACCGCCGAAGATGTAGTTCAGGATTTCTTTTACAGTTTCTGGAAAAACAGGGAAACCTTCAGCCTCAAACTTTCGCTTAACGCTTACCTCTACCAGGCTGTACGGAATAACTCGCTGCATTACCTGCAACATATTGCCATAACTCAATCGTACGCCCGGCAAATAAAAAATGAATACCACGATACCTTGCCGGCTGAAAATCAGGAAGATGTTGAACTACACGAACTCAACAAAGCCATCGACGCTACTTTGCAGCAACTGCCCGAACGCTGCTCGCGGATATTCAGGATGAACCGTTTTGAAGGAAAAAAATACCGCGAAATTGCCGATATACTGTCCATCTCAGTTAAAACCGTTGAAGCCGACATGGGTAAAGCATTGCAGATATTCAGGAAATCGTTGAAAGAGTATACCGGCGACGAACTTAAAACCAGCAGCTGATAGCACCGGAACCAGGAAAACACTTTACCCGTTAACATACCACATAAGCCATGAAAACAGATCCGATAAACCCAAATGTAGCCGAAGCACTTGCCAGGTACCTGGGTGGTGAAATGAGCCAAGCAGAATGTGAAGCTTTTCTGGATGAAAATGCTGTTACGGAAGTGGAGAAACAAAGTATTGAACACATGAAAAAACAATGGACCGCCATGAAAAATTACCAGGAGCACAAAATTCCCGATACCGGCAAAGCCTGGGATAAGCTGCATGCACGGCTCGAAAATGATAATCTCATCCCTTCTGCTACCGAAACACCTGTGCGCAGATTAATGCCCGCGTTGCTGAAAATAGCTGCTGTTTTAATCATTGTAATCGGCATAGGTGCGGTAATTTATACCTCGGGTACAAAGAACCCTTCATCCGAAATGGTTCAGCTCAATACTGCCAATGATGCCAATACCCTGATTAAAACCCTTGCCGATGGTTCGGTAATTTATATCGCACAAAATTCGGAATTCTCATTTCCAAAGGAATTTGAAAGCATGTCGCGAAACGTGGCGCTTAATGGCGAAGCTTTTTTCGATATTGCTCCCAATCCGCTGAAACCTTTTATCATCGAAACCGACGAAGCCACCATTGAAGTGCTGGGCACAGCTTTTAATGTTAAAGATCAGCAAAGCAATGGTTTCGAGCTGTGTGTTGACCGGGGAAAAGTTAAAGTTACCCTTAAAAAAGATCCTACACATCCGCAATTGGTGGTGGCAGGCGAAAAAGTGAACAGCAGCAACAACAACCTGGTGAAATCGAAATACGTGGCAAACAGCCAAAGCGCCTGGTACAAGCAGCGCATGCATTTTAAGGATGAAAAGCTTCAGAATATTGTGAGTGTGCTGAACCGTAATTTCAATACCAGCTTCGTAATTCCCGAAGCCGAAACCAGGAACCGTGAAATTACCGTTACCTTTAACAGGGAAACTGAAGAGACCATGACTGAACTTATTTGTTTGACCCTCAACCTGAAAAGCCAAAAAATTAATGGGTCTGTTGTATTATCGGAAAATAAAAAGAACGCAACGCAGAACTAACCATACTGCTCTGCGCGCCCCAACTGCTTTTATCGCAGCCTGCATATGTTGTGCAGGCTTTTTCCTGTTTCCGGCAGCTGCATGGGCACAGGCTTCGTTACTCGATAAAAATATTACCCTGCCCAAACAGCACACTACGCTGTATAACGCGCTTAACCTCATTTCCGACAAAACCGGCTATTTGTTTATATACGACAGCCAGATTGTTGAAAGTGACAAACGGGTAAAACTGCAGGCTGATAATGAACCGCTCAGTAAGGTTCTCAGCGAAATTCTCGACAATCCAGAACTTCACTATAAAGTAATAGGTCAGCATATTCTGATCTATAAAAACGATCCGGTGAGCCAGCCTGTTAAAACAGCGCAGCCATCAGTTCCGGTGCAGGATACGATAAAATTTGTAATGGTCCGCGGCCATATTATTGATATCGAAAACAAAACACCGGTTCCGTATGTTGCCATCGGGATAGCCGAAGAAAATATCGGCACTATTACCAATGCCGATGGGTATTTCGAATTGAAAGTTCCCGCTTCCTTTGTCGGTTCTTCTTTACTGGTGTCGCACCTGGGATTTTTAAGCCAGTCCATCCCCATACAATTGCTCAGGGAACAAAAGGTGGATATTTACCTGGTAAGGCGCGTAATTTCAATTCAGGAAGTTATTATCCGCTACATCGATCCCAACACCATTATTGCCAAAGCCATGGAGCAGCGCAAGGTTAACAACAGCCTCGAGCCGGTTTACACTACCTCGTTTTACCGCGAGGGCGTACAGAAAAACAACCGTTACCTCAGCTATTCCGAAGCCGTGTTCAAGGTTTACAAATCATCGTTCGAGCATGGCGAGTTTGCCGACCAGGTAAAAATGCTTAAGTCGCGAAAAATACAGAACTCCGAAAGCAGCGATACCGTTTTTTTGAAGTTGAAAGGAGGGGTGCTGTCGGCATTGCAACTTGATATCATTAAAACTATTCCCGGTTTCCTGGATGTTACGCAGGCAGGACAGTACAATTATACTTATTCCGACCTCATTTCGTATAATGCCAATGATGCTTACGCGATTACTTTTGCGCAGAAGGAAGGTATACCCGATGCACCATACAGCGGAACCCTATATATCGACAAGGAAAGCTATGCTGTGCTGGGCGCTGAATTTGAAGTGAACCCCAAATACCTCGACCTGGCCGCCGAAAGCCTCGTACTTAAGAAAAGCAGGAAACTCATCGTGAAACTCGAAAAGATCAGCTATTCGGTAAGCTACACCCCTTTTAACGGGAAATACTTCCTGAACCACGTGCGTTGCGATATGAAGCTGAAAACCCGGCTGCGCAAACATTTCTCTTCCGATAATTTCACAACTTTCCTGGAACTGGCCACCTGCCACATCGATACAGCCAACGTGGTGAAATTTCCACGGCAGGAAGTGCTGAAACCTGGCGTTGTTTTTTCGGATGCCCCATTCAATAACGATAACTCGTTTTGGGGCGATTATAATGTAATTGCTCCCGAAGCTAAACTAAGCGAAGCCTTATCGAAGATTATCGGTAAAATTGAAGAAATCAAATAAAAACCAGTTCATGCGGAGTTGAAAAAATGGTTTCTTGATTTTCTGATTCCTATCGAAAAAAATCCATGAACAGCTAAAGTTCAGTTATTTACAGTCTTCAGCAAAACTGCTCATCCTGATTTCGCACAGGAACCGGTAAAGTTGCAATAAACCTAAATATTAAGCCTATCAGCTACCTGGAAGAAATATTAAAAATGCTTTTATACCGTGTTATCTCCAGGTCGTCGAAATAAACCGCATCTTTTTCCGGGTTGTAAACGTACACGGACAGCTCCTGCCCGGCAAGCTCAGCTGAAATAAAAACCTCCATCTGTATTTTCTCCCAACCATCCGGAGAAGTTTCAACTACTTTGTATTCGCCGTTGTAAAACGTGTTCGAACTACCGGAGGCAATCAATCCGCCTTTTGCAGACTTGGTTATTTTTCGCCACGTTGTGATGAGGAAACTTTCGCCAAATTGCAGGCCTTTTAACACGATGGTCATCCCGTAAGGGCTATCAGCATTGAGTTTCGACGAAAATTGACCCGAGTGTGCCACATCCTTGCTTTGGGTTTCACCATTACTGAATCCGGAACCTTCGGGCGAACCCATAAATAGTTTCTTGTCTACCGAAATATTTTCAACGTCGCAGGTCAGTAAGCGACTGATTTCGCGTTCGTTAAGACTGAAATTTTTTATCGGGGATTTCAGGTTAAAGATTAAGACATTATGGTATCGCCCTGCCAGGTTGGTGCAGAATGGTAATAAATACGGCTTTTTATATAGTTCGCTTATTCCGTTCAGTACCAGGTATTTTGCGCCTTTCCGGATGGAAG
>CAYNVK010000039.1:0-13974 GCA_964400395.1 uncultured Lentimicrobiaceae bacterium
TATGTATTCAAATTATTTACAGAGGAAATATACAAATATTTTGCTTCATTTAAATATTCATGTATGTTTATAAAATTCAAAATTATCAATAATGACCAATAAAACAGCGCTTTTAACAAACTGCAAAAAAATTGTGAGAACAATATAAATCAAGACTAAATGCTTGTTTTTATACCGCCTCACAATTTTCAATCGAAATAAGGAGTAGCCACCAGAGATATATGCTGACCAGGCTTATACTTTCGTATGAACAATCCAGGGACACTGCCTCCTTACCAGGAAAAGTATTCGTTATTCAGTAAAGGTAAACCAGCGCGGAACTATACCAGCCTGCACCGAATCTACAACCGATCCATCAGAAGCTTTTATCCGTAGAACTATGCCTGCATTTGTGTAATTTTTAGGATCAGAAGCATATAAATAGCCGGTTTTGTTTTCGTAGCCCAGGCTGTAAAAATACCTGGATACTAATTTTTGAGGAACCGGGCTCGCTGTTGCAGTATTGAAGCTATAAATTGCGTTGTTAAACAAGAAATACAAAACAGTTCCTGCTTTATCAATCACCAGTTTTTCGGGATGATCACCGGTTGAACTGAAGGAATAGGTATAGTCAACGGCAAGTGTGGCAGGATCAATCCGCATAATTTTACCGGGTGTATCACCTGCTGCAGGCCAGCCGCTGAAACCTTTTCCTTTACAAATAACCCATATTTTTCCTTTGCCATCCATCACCATTCCGGCAGGTGCATCTCCCACCTTAATGGTTTTCACCACCTGGTTTGCTGCATAATCTATAACGGATACCGTGCTGTCGATGCCAAATCCGCCTGCATTTGCAACAAAAACGTATTTGGATGTTTTCACCATCATATCAGGCCCGGTTCCCACTTTAATGGTGTTTGAAACTGTATTTGTCGTAAGATCAATAACTTTAACATGGCCATCCCAGTCTGAAACATACCCTGTTTTATCGTTAATTCCCAGAAACTGAGCAGGATTAGCCAGGCCAAATATAGTTCCCGTCGATTTAAAGGTAGCTACATCAGCCACTTCAACTTTCTGAGCATTATTAACAGCAATGTAAGCTTTTCCATTAAAAATGGTCATGCTCTGGGCAATATTACCTAAAGGCCTGTCATTTACAAGTTCAAAAATATTCTGCTTTACCAGGTTACTATCCGGGTTAAAATAGGTTATTGTCCCGGTTCCGCCTGAATACTGGCCTTCGTTAACAATAAAAATGCCGTTGCTGTACGCTCCCTGAACTGAATGATCATCATCCTTATTACATGCTGAAAATGTGGCAGAAATGGCAACAGCCACGAAAAGAAATGTTTTTTTGAGTGCTTTCATTGAAATAGATTTATGGTTTATTTAGTGATTAAAAGGCTTATTGTGAAAGATCGGCCCTGCTGGGGGTAATACTGTATCGACTGATAGTCAGTATTAAGCACATTATGAACTTCTGCCTGCAGGCGAAAACTTGTTTTCTTGCTTTTTAAGGTGGTGCCGGCATACACATCGAACAGCAGGTAGGCGGGTAAGGAGGTTGAATTATCACTCTGCACGTATCGTTTTCCGGTCATCGAAAAGGAAAAGAGGCTGTAAAAGGCATTTCGCGCCACGTAAAATGTTTCCTGTATTTTGTGCAATGGAATATATACCAACTGTTTATCAATGATTTCGGATTGCCCTGATGCTGCTTCTACGTAAGTGGATGGGGTATAATTGTACCCAAGGCGGAAATAACCATTAAAACCTGCATATTTCCAGTCGGAACGGGAGGATATTTCCACACCCCTACTCCACACTTTCTGTTCGTTTTGCGGCGACCATAGTCCGGCTTCGCCAGGTACCCACTGAATCATATTTTCAATCATCAGGCTATACAGGTCGAGTTTAATTTTTGAACTGACAACTTCACTTGTATAAAATTTAAATTCGGCTCCGGTTTCAATATTCCAGCTGCTTTCGGGCTTCAAATCAGGGTTTCCGCCCGGAATCCAGTATTTATCATTTGTGGTTGGCACACGAAAATTACGGGATGTGCTGAAGTTGAGTATAACATTTTTGGAAACCGGGATCTGGGTACTGATGGATGGGCAAAACGGCACTTTATATCCTTCCGAAAAATCCTGCCTCAGGTTTAAAACAGCCGTGAGGCCATTATTTGGCGCAGAAAAGCTAAATGCCGCCCAAACCGATCCCTCGGGCTGGTACTGTATGCCGTTATAATTGGCAACATCGCTTTTAATGATGTGAGCTGTTGCTCCGCTACCAAGCACAAAACTTTTACCCAGGTAGCGTTTGTACTCAACATCGGACTGAAATGTGTTGATGTGATAAAAGGCATCAATATTAGCATTTTCGCTCTGGTAATGTTCCTTTTCATCAACAAAAGCCGAACGAACTATAAATGATTGACGACTGCCTGTATAGGACCATTGCAACATGCTCCTGATCGCCTGGTCCCACTGCTGCTGATCGCTGCTGGTCATGGTCATGGTGGGTGGAATCTGCCGGTCGGTAACCTGGTACCATACGGCGGCTTTTAGTTTCTGGTGCTGGTTCAGCAGGTATTCCAGCTGGTGTACTGTTGATGCTGATTTAACCAGTGAATTTTCAATAGTTACCCTATTGCCGTAAAAATCGGTATACTTGAAATTGTTGTTATTCCATGCACCGGTAAGCGATCCCGAATATGCCAGGCGCTTACTCCCGCCGCTGAGTTTTAAACCACCATTTGTATTGCCAAAACTGCCGGCACTCACCAAAGCTGAAACCCGCACTGGTGTTGAATAATGCATGGCATTTACAAGTTGCAGGCTTCCGCCGATAACTCCCGATCCCAGCAATGCGCTTGCTCCACCCGACTGAATTGTAATATCTGAAAATTCGAAGGTTGAAATACGCGAAAGGTCAGTCATTGCCATATTGGGCTGCTGAATATTGATTCCATTCCAGAAAACACCCGATTGCGATGAATTAGTTCCACGCATCGACAAGGTTGAAGTACCGGAAGGACCGTTCGATTTTATGGTAATTGAGGTTTGTTCGTTCAATAACATGGCCAGGCTGACTCCCTGGCGCACTGAAAGCGTTGTAGTATCCATTTTCTCAACTTTGATGCCCGATGCAAAAGCCGAAATCCTGTCGGCCTTAATCTCGACTGCGCCCAAAAGCCGGGTTGAATCCGGTGACTGTGCCGAAATTGTAAATGCAATGCATGAAAAAAATGAAAAAAATGTAACCCGAAGCTTCATAGCGTTTCTTAAAATCCGGGAAAACATGTGACAATACCTGCCATTGACAGACTCTGCCGCTGCTTTTAACCCGAAAGCATTGAACATAACACATCGGCAGGTCTTCTGACTTTCTCCCCCTTTCCGGCGCCTTCCCATAACATTTTACAGCTACAGTGGCAAAAGGATTGCCGGTGGGTTCAATTGGAGATTACAGCAGCGGGACTGTCCGGGATTTACACCCGATTCCCTTTTAAGGCATTCCCATTGCAAATGGGATGCACACCGTTGATGCCGCAAAGGTAAATCAATAAATTATTTCAATCCAAATAAATAATTTCTATACCCGGAATAATAACACCAAAACTCAAATCTATTTACTTATTGTTGTGACTGTTACAGTGAATAAATTTTTTCTAAAAAAACTTTGCAGGCAGGAATTCAGTCACTACTCATGGCTTTTTGAGCAAGAGAATACCGGCGACTAATAGCAAGGATTATGTTTTTCAGAACGAAAACACTTTTCAGGTTTTATCAGCAGGTAAAAATTCTTCAATTCCCGGGTAAAACAGCTTTTCGCTGGCAACCTGCTGGGGATATGTGTAGTAATGCATCAGCGATTCGGCCCCTAAAGTACCGTCGTTCATAAAAAGCTGAACCTGCATAACGGCAACATTGCGGCGCATTTCGTGCAGCCTGGCAATAAGCCTGAATGGGGCTTTATCCATTAAAACGGGTTTTAGTAGTTTCACCTCCATTTTTGATGTAACACCGGCAGTTTGAAGTTTTACAAAAACATACCAGCTGGCTATTTCGTCCATCAGGGTAGCCTGTATGCCGCCATGCAAAACACCAACCCATCCTTGCAGGTGCGCTTCAGGTTCCCAGTCGCATACCACTTCCTCGCCTTCGAGCCTGAAGTTCATCCGCAGTCCAAACTCGTTAGCCGGGGAGCAACCAAAACAATTGTAGCCTTCCAGTTTATGGAATGGATTATTAATTTTTACAGGTTTGATCATTTTCAGAATTTGTACGGTTTAAAGAAAAAAATGCCCGAATAAATCCAGGCATTTATGATTTTGTAAGTACTGCCAGGATTTATTTTTGCTGTCCTTTGCTGTAAGTTGTTGTTTTAAGAACTTTGCCGGTAGCATCAAATTCCTGCCATTTGCCTTCTTTTTCACCATTCAGGTAGTTACCCTGCAATTTCAGTTTGCCATCCTCGGTATATTCTTTCCAGGTACCGGTCTGAACACCTTTGGCATATGTTCCTTCTGATTTCACCTTACCGTTTTCATAGTATTCGCGCCAGGAACCATTCTCTACATTGCCAGCAAACTCCTGCTCGCTCATGAGTTTTTTGCCTGTATAATACGTTTTCTGCACCCCATCCAGGTTATTGTTCAGGTAATGAAATTCAACTACCAGGTCGCCATTCATATTATAAAAATTTGAAGCGCCGTTCTTCATATCATCCTTATATTCCGACTCTTCCTGTAGTTTTCCGCCTGAATTCTCATAATATATTTTCTTTTTCCCATTGATTTTCCCTTGCGAATAATCAATGAAAGAAGCCGGGTTGGTGCCGTAATAGAACTTTTTTGCAGTACCCTCCGGCAGATCATTTACATAATAAGTTTCGCTGGTGAGGAAACCAGCTCTTGGATCAATCTCGATACTGATCCCATTGCGCCTGCCTTGCGTAAAATTCTCGATACGCGTCAGTTTACCTTCGGTAGAATAACTGGCCCAGCAACCATCTTTCTGGTTATCAACATATTGTCCTTTCGACGAACCAAACTGTGTTTTTTCCTCCCAGGGACCCTGCTTTTTACCATTTGCATCCGTTTGATTAACTGCCATTTGAGCAAATACAACGGTAACAGAAAAAACCAGCAGCAAACATGTCAATAGAAACTTGTTCATTTTAAGTCTTTTAAATGATTTAAAATATTTAAATTACTTTGATTATGGTCAAACCCTGAACACCTTACAAAGCGTTTCAATAAAATGCACTTTAGCCGGCAACTACTTCGCCATACAAATCGAAAGCATCGGCAGCGGTAATTTTCACTTTATAAAACTCACCGGGTTTCATAGGTGTAGCAAATTTAATTAAAACTTCATTATCCACTTCTGGTGAATCAAATTCGGTACGCCCTACAAAAAACTCACCTTCTTTCCTGTCGACCAACACATTAAAAGTTTTACCAACTTTAACCTGGTTCAGTTCGTAGGAAATATTCTGCTGCAATTCCATGATTTCGGCAGCACGCTGCTGTTTTATCTCTTCAGGTACATTATCTTCGAGTCCGAAAGCATGAGTATCTTCTTCGTGCGAATATGTAAATACACCGGCCCTGTCGAACCTGGTTTCACGGATAAACGATTTCAGTTCTTCAAACTCCTGCTCGGTTTCGCCCGGGTACCCGACTATAAATGCAGCCCTTACAGCGGCACCAGGTAAGGCCTGCCTGAATTTGCGCATCAGCTCAATAGTTCCTGCCTTATCAACACCCCGGCGCATACTTTTCAGAATCCGGTCGCTGATATGCTGAAGCGGGATATCAATGTAATTGCATACATCAGGCCTTTCGGCAATAATACCCAGCAGTTCGTTAGGGAAAGTGGTGGGGAACAAATAATGGAGCCTGATCCAGGTAAATAATTTCAAATCGGACAAAGTACTTACCAATTCAGGCAAAGCCTGCCTTTTGTAAATATCGATACCATAGTAGGTAAGATCCTGGGATATAAGTAAAAGTTCTTTAACACCCTGGGCAGCAAGTTTACGAGCCTCGTCAACAATATCTTCGATGGGTCTCGAAATGTGCTTGCCACGTATGCCGGGTATGGCACAGAACGAACAGTTCCTATCGCAGCCTTCGGCAATTTTAAGGTAAGCGAAATGGTTCGGGGTAGTAAGCAAACGTTCACCCAGCAAATCATTCCGGTAGCTGGCTCCCATCCGGGTAACAATTTCTGAAAGATCGCGAACCCCAAAATATTCGTCCACCTCGGGTATTTCCTTTTGTAAAGGCTCTTTGAACCGTTCCGAAAGACAGCCCATCACGTACACTTCCTTAAGTTTGCCTTGTTTTTTGGCTTCAATAAACCCGAGTATGGTTTCGATGGACTCTTCCTTGGCATCGTTTATAAAACCACAGGTATTAATGATAACCGAGTCTTCGCGGCCTTTGTCGCCTTCGCGGAGCACTCGTATATTATTCAGCTTCAGCTGCCCCATGAGTACTTCCGAATCAACCGTGTTTTTGGCACAGCCTAAGGTTACAACACGTATGGTATGGCGGGGAAGGGTCATGGGATTTACGATTTACGATTTACGATTGCGGATTGGGGATTGCGCTTGCCTGACGGCGATAGCTGGCAAGGATTGGGGATGTGGGATGTCGGATTTCGGATGTCGGATTGAGATTATTGAAGAATTTACATCAGCCATTACTCTGATGTATGAAATGGCAACATCAAAATCGGGTTGTTTGTAAAATAAGAGGTTGACCTGTAGAGGGAACATCAAAATTAATCCGGGAAGAGCCGGAATTTAGGAGAACAGCGAATTCACAAATTCATTTTTATCAAAAATCTGCAGGTCTTCCATTCTTTCGCCCAGGCCAATAAACCTTACCGGTATACGGAACTGGTCCGAAATGCCAATAGCTACGCCACCTTTAGCTGTACCATCGAGTTTAGTCAGTGCCAGGCTGGTAACTTCGGTAACTGCGGTAAACTGGCGTGCCTGTTCAATGGCATTTTGCCCGGTTGAAGCATCGAGCACGAGCAGTACCTCCTGCGGAGCATCCGGAAGTACCTTTTGCATTACATTTTTAATCTTGCCCAGTTCATTCATCAGTCCAACTTTATTGTGCAAACGCCCGGCAGTATCGATAATAACAACATCAATGTTCTTATTTACTGCTGATTTCACTGTATCGAAAGCCACGGCAGCAGGATCGGAACCCATGGCTTGTTTCACGATTTGAACGCCTGTGCGATCGGCCCATATACCTAACTGGTCGATGGCTGCAGCACGGAAGGTATCAGCAGCTCCAAGCATCACGGTTTTACCCGCTTTGCTGAAATGGTAGGCCAACTTGCCGATGGTAGTGGTTTTGCCAACACCATTCACGCCTACTACCATAATCACATAAGGAGTATCGCGCTTCGGAAAATCGAAATCCACAAATTCGGTGGTATCGTTTTCGGTGAGAAGTGCGGCTATTTCATCGCGGAGCAAACCATTCAGTTCGCCGGTGCCCAGATATTTATCGCGGGCAACCCTTTCCTGAATACGGGAAATTATTTTCAGTGTGGTTTGAACGCCTACATCGGAAGTAACCAGGATTTCTTCCAGGTCGTCGAGCACATCATCGTCAACACTCGATTTGCCTGCGATAGCCTTCGTAATACGTGAAAAAACGCTGGTACGTGTTTTTTCAAGGCCTTTATCGAGTACCTCTTTTTTTTCTTTTGTGAAAAATGAAAATATTCCCATTACATAAAAAGTTTATTAATCTTTGAATCGCTGAGTTACACAGCGTAAGCTATGTAAATGTACAACAAAGCTTTAAAAAGGTTCACTTTAGGTATTTCTGGTTAAAAATAAATTACGATTTCCCGAAAACTGAAAAAGCTTTTCCCCGAAAGAAAAAGCTTTCCGTATGATACAGAAGTTCGTATTATTTTTTAGCCAGGAAATCTTTAACCTGATCGTTAGCTACGATGGTTTCTTTAAACACGTAAGCACCGGTTTTTGGTGAACGGGCCATACGGATAACTTTTGCATAATCCTTACCACTGGTGGTACGCAGGGTTGCAACAACTTTCTTTGCCATGGTATATTATTATTTAATTTCGCGATGAACGGTTACTTTCTTTAATATCTTATTGTACTTTTTAAGTTCAAGGCGCTCGGGCGTATTTTTCTTGTTCTTAACGCTTACATAGCGGGATGTACCGGGCATGCCACTTGTTTTATGCTCTGTGCACTCCAGAATTATCTGTACCCGTGCTTCTTTGCTCTTCTTAGCCATTGGATATAATCATTTTTATTACAGGGGTGCAAAAGTATATACATTTTCTTAATTATCCAACAAGAGCTGCAAAATTATTTAAATGTTTTATTCACATTCTCCTGTTGATTAAAAATATGCCCTTAAAATGTTTCCTATTTATAAGGCATACAATTACAAAAGCAGGCAAAGATAGCCTTTTCTTCGTAAAACTGAGGCTAACATAATTGTTCCGTGGAGCATGTAGACCAGGGCTGCTTTTTCATAACAGGTCAAAAGCGTATATTTGCGGTTATGATATGGGAATCGTACCGTCGTGGATTTGATGCTTTCCTGAGGCTCGAGAAATCGCTTTCGGCCAATTCGGTGGAAGCTTACAGGCATGATATTGAAAAACTTGCAGCGTACCTCGAGGACAACAATATTGCAGTGCAGCCTCAGGAAATCACGCTGCTGCACCTGCAGGATTTTCTGAAATGGCTCAACCAGAATACAATCAACGCACGTTCACAAATGCGCATCATTTCGGGCATTCGTGCCTTTTACAAATACCTGCTGCTCGAAAACCTGATAACTGACGACCCCACACAGCTGCTTGATTTACCCCGGACCGGCCGCAAACTTCCCGAATTCCTGAGTATTGATGAAATTGAAAGGCTGATTGCCGCTATTGATCTTTCGAAACCCGAAGGCGAACGAAACAAAGCCATTATTGAAACGCTGTATGGATGCGGACTTCGGGTTTCGGAACTGGTGAACCTGAAAATCAGCAACATATATTTTAACGAAGGATTTATGCGTATTACCGGAAAAGGCGACAAGGAGCGCCTGGTTCCGTTCAGCGGCAAGGCCTTAAAGCAAATTAACCTTTACCTGCACGAAATCAGATCGCATATATCAATCAAAAAAGGCCAGGAAGATATCCTTTTCCTGAACCGACGCGGCGGCAGGCTAACCCGGGAAATGATTTTCATGATTATTAAAGAACTGGCCAAAATTGCAGGTATACACAAAACAATCGGGCCTCACACTTTACGACATTCCTTTGCCACCCACCTGGTTGAAGGTGGTGCAGATTTAAGGGCCGTACAGGAAATGCTCGGCCACGCAAGTATTACCACTACCGAAATTTACACGCACCTCGACCGGAGTTTCCTGCGCGAGAATATTCTGGAACACCATCCTTTGTATAGGAGAGGTTGAAGTGAAAAGTGAAAAGTGAAAAGTGATGAGTGATGAGTTGTTAGTTATAAGTTGTAAGCTGTAAGTTGTAAGGTATAAGCTATAAGCAGGAAGTTATAAGTTAGGAAGTAAAATGGGGTTTTACGATGCAACACAAAAAAAAACTCCTGATATCAACCAGGAGGTTTTTTGTTTTCAGGAAAAGTATTTGTTTAAAATTGCGGAAGGTATGCTTTCTGTCAATCATGCCCGATCAGCGCGAGCTCCAGCTTACCAGCGTTAATTCCTCGTCGGTGAAATAGAAATCAATCTGTGCATCTTCAAAAGTTACACGGTGCTCGCCCCAGGTTTCGTCTTCCTCATCAATTTCGGAATATGAATTTTCCTTCATCAGCGAAATGATCTGCTCGCGGGTTATATTAAAAATGAGTGAATTAAAAAGCACGGTTTCCAGGTTATCCGATTCAATGGTGCTTAGCACAGGTTCGCCATTAGCCGCATCGAAAAAGAAGTTTAATCCTGAGTCCGGGTAATTCCAGACAATACTCTCCACATCCCCGTCGATGGCGCTTTCAAGTTCTTCAACGTCCTCAGGTTCACCATACTGTGCTCTCACTACTTCGGGTGTGCATCCAAAAAATATTTCACCCAAGCCTTTTTTTAATATGATCTGCAAATCCATTTTTTATGTCTTAAATTTAACATTATATTTTTTAATTCACTAAATACCAAGGAAATACATTCGAAAAATTTACGCCTGCATCACTTCACAATTCTTTGCAAGCACAACAAATGAATTATTTCAATGGCGAATCCGGTTCTTTAGCAAATGTTTTATAAATCAACCGGTCCAGGTATCGCGGAACAAATTTCCCAAGGAATACGGTGAATTTTCCTTCAAAAAAAGTAAGAACCAGTTGCCGTTTCCGCCTGACCACTGCATGATAAATATGCCTGGCAACTGCCTCGGCCGACATCATATGGTTTTCGTCGCGGGGCGTTTCACCCTGTGGCGAGCCATCAGCAGTTAAAGCAGCCAACCTGATGTTAGAGGTTGTAAAACCGGGTGCTGCCAGCAATACATGCAGACCGGTCTTACGGCTTTCGACCCTCACCGTATCGAGGAAACCACGTACAGCAAATTTTGAAGCGGCATACCCGCTCCGGCCCGGCATTCCGATAAAGCCGCCAATTGATATTACACCAACCAAAGAACCACTCGTTTTCAACAGGTGGGGAATAGCAAACTTTGAACAGTAAACGGTTCCCCAATAATTTGTATCCATTAACCGGCGCATCACATCCAGCTGTAAATCAATAAACAATGCCCGCATACTGATGCCTGCATTGTTTATCATCACATCAATCCTTCCAAAATTTTGAATGGTGGTTTCAATTAAATTGCGGCAATCGCTTTCGATGGTAACATCAGTTTTTACTGCAATTGCCTGTATCCCCAGCTTTTCCAGATCCTGAACGATTTCCGTTAGTTTCTCGAGGTTACGGGCCGCCAGAACAACGCAGGCTCCCTTGCCCCCAAATTCGTACGCCAATGCTTTGCCAATTCCTGAAGATGCACCCGTAATTACTACGATTTTATTCTTCATCCGGTTAATTATCTTACAATAATACATTATTTTTATGTCAGAAGCAAACTAAAAGTTATTTTGCCTCATTAAATTGTAATTTTATCGGCAAATTTCGTACTAAAATGTTAACCGATCGTCAACTTTTTTTAAATAATCTTGCACAAACAAGCGATGCGCCTCTGGCTCTTGAAATTACAAAAGCCGAAGGCATCTACTTATATGATGGAACAGGCAAAAAATACATGGACCTTATTTCTGGTATTTCGGTCAGTAATACCGGCCACAGGCATCCTGAAGTTATAAAAGCCATTAAAGCTCAAACCGATAAGTATCTGCACCTGATGGTTTATGGCGAATATATCCAGTCGCCACAGGTACAGCTGGCTGGCAAACTGGCCGAACTGCTGCCCAAAAGCCTGAACAATTGCTACTTCGTGAACTCGGGAAGCGAAGCCGTTGAAGGCGCCCTGAAATTAGCCAAAAGATATACCGGCCGTAAGAAAATAGTTGCTTTTAAGCATGCTTACCACGGCAGTACGCATGGCTCGCTCAGCGTTATCGGCGACCCTGCCTACCAGGAACCTTTCGGCCCGTTATTGCCCGGCGTTGAGCACATTACATTTAATGCAATTCATGAACTCAATACCATCACCAATGAAACTGCATGTGTGATTATTGAACCGGTGCAGGGCGAAGCCGGAATTATTGAAGCCACTCCTTCCTTTATAAATGCGTTGCGCGAAAAATGCAACCAAACCGGCGCCATGCTCATTTTTGATGAAATACAAACCGGTATGGGACGAACCGGAAGCATGTTTGCATTTGAACGTTACGCGGTTGTACCCGATATTTTATTACTTGCCAAAGGATTAGGCGGCGGCATGCCGATAGGCGCATTTATTTCGTCGAGGGAAATAATGCAAACACTAACCTACAACCCGGTGCTGGGCCATATCACCACTTTTGGCGGACACCCTGTAAGTTGTGCCGCAGCCCTGGCAAACACTTCGGTAATTATAGATGAAAAACTGGTCGAAAATGTAGCCTGGAAAAGCCAGCTTTTTGCTGACCTTCTTTCGCAAAGCAAAACCATCAGCGAAATCAGGAGGGTCGGACTGATGATTGCCCTGCAACTCGACAACTATGCACACGTAAAAAGAGTTATTGATCGCTGCATTGAACAGGGTGTAATTACCGACTGGTTTCTTTTTAATGATTCGTCGATGAGGATCGCACCTCCGCTTACCATTGATGAAAGCCAGATCCGCGAAGCCTGCCGGGTAATTTTGCAGGCGCTGGATGAGGATGCCGGATAAAATGACCACTTAAATCATAACCATACGAATCATGAAAAAAACATTCATTTACACGGTAATGTCTTTGGTTTTGGTGTTGATTGCTGTTTTATTAAAACCCGGTATTGCGAACGCCCAGGAAAAACAGGAAATAGCTAAAATTACAGAACTCAGGCAAGGAATAACGGAAGCGGAATTAATTACAACCGCTGCCCGGGTTACCCCCAGCTGGCGGCAGTTAAACTGGCAGCGACTCGAAGCAACAGCTTTTATACACTTCGGGATGAATACATTTTACAACCAGGAATGGGGCAAAGGCACCGAAGATCCGGCGCGATTCAATCCTACGCAGCTCAATACAGATCAATGGGCAAAAGAAATCAGTGAAGCCGGCTTAAAGATGCTGATTATGACCTGCAAACATCACGACGGTTTTTGCTTATGGCCCAGTAAATACACCAATCATACAGTAGCAGCCAGTCCCTGGATGCATGGCGGCGGCGACCTGGTAAAAATGGTTGCGGCATCGTGCCATAAATACAACCTTAAATTTGGCGTTTATCTCTCACCTTGGGACAGGCATGAACCATCGTATGGAAACTCAGATGTTTACAATAAATATTTTTTAAACCAGTTAACTGAACTCCTCAGCAATTATGGCACCGTGGATGAAGTGTGGTTTGATGGAGCCTGCGCAGAAGGTCCGAATGGCAAGAAACAGGTTTACGACTGGAATTCATACTACCAGCTCATCCGGAAGTTGCAACCTGCAGCGGTAATATCAATCATGGGACCCGACATCAGGTGGGTTGGAACCGAAAGCGGTTACGGACGCGAAACCGAGTGGAGTGTAGTTCCATACAGCATTGCGGCCCAGGACAAAATTGCCGCCGAATCGCAACAAGCCGAATTGAAGGCAGGATTTATTCCTCCCGGTGATTTAATGAACCAGGACCTTGGCAGCCGCGAAAAAATAAAGGGCGCACAAAGCCTGATCTGGTATCCATCGGAAGTTGATGTATCGATCAGGCCGGGCTGGTTTTGGCACGGTAACGAAAATGCCGATGTAAAAAGCCCGGAAAAACTGCTGGATATCTATTTCAGTTCTGTGGGCAGAAATTCGCTGCTCCTGCTCAATATTCCACCGGATACCACCGGATTGATAAACCAGGCCGATATTAAATCGCTGAAAGCCTGGCGAAATGCGCTGAACGATATTTTTAGCGAAAACATGGCTAAAAATGCCACAGTTTATACCGATGGGCCCAAACCGGATATCAAAATAATTACAGATCAAAATGATACAACCTCCTGGACCCCGGCCAAAACCGGCTCGACGTACTTAGATCTGAAACTGCAAAAAACCTGTGATTTTAATATCCTGTTACTCCAGGAAAACATCACCAAAGGACAACGCATCGAGCAATTTACACTGGAAGCCTGGGTAGATAAAAAGTGGAAAAAAATAACCGAAGGCACTACGGTGGGGTACAAACGGATACTCCGGTTTCCCGATGTAAAAACCGATAAAGTCAGGCTGACGATAAACCAATCAAGGCTCGAACCAGCCATAGCCGAATTCGGGTTATACCACTATGCGGAAATGGCTTCTTCGGGCGGATCACAGGAAAAGTAA
>CAYNVK010000040.1:0-13902 GCA_964400395.1 uncultured Lentimicrobiaceae bacterium
TCGCTGCATAGCAATCATATCGAGGGCATACGAAGGCAGGTACTCCTGTGTGGTGCCCGGGAACCCGTAAACAAAAGTAAAATCGCCTTCTTTAATTCCCTTGAGCGAAATGGTAAGATGTTTGGCAGGCTTGTACGGAACATTATCTTTGGAATACTCAGCCGGCTTGTTATTTTTACCGGCATAAATGCGAAACATGGAGAAATCGCCGGTGTGCCTGGGCCACATCCAGTTATCGGTATCGCCGCCAAAATTCCCGATATTGGACGGAGGTGCTCCTACCAGGCGAACATCGGTGAAAGTTTCGGTAACAAACAAATAGAACTTATTGCCTGTAAAAAATGGTTTTACCTGGGCTCCATACAGTGTGCCTTTTGTTGCATCTTTTACAATTATCTTAATATTGGACTGTACAATCGAATCGCGCACTTTCTGACTTAAAGCAGGAGTAACCCCTTTGAGTGCCCGGTCACTAACATCCTCCATCCTTACCAGGAAAGTAACGCTCAGGCCCGGATTCGGTAATTCTTCTTCCATGCGTTGTGCCCAAAAACCATTGGTCAGATAATCGTGCTCAAGCGAGCTGTGGCGTTGTATGTTGCCTAACCCGCAATGGTGATTGGTCAGCAGCAATCCCTGGTCCGAGACCAGTTCGCCGGTACAACCTCCGCCAAATAAAACGATGGCATCCTTTAAACTTGAATGGTTGACTGAATAAATATCTTCGGCTGTAATCCGCATGCCCATGCCGCGCATTTCCTTTTCGTTGAGTTGCGACAATAACATGGGCAACCACATGCCTTCGGCTGCGCTCAAAAACTTAGCCGAAGTAACTAAAATGATAAATAATACAGAAAGTCTGGTTTTCATAAGGAACTGAATGGTTTTATTAGGTACGATTTGCGATTGACAAGGTACGATTGTTGATTTACGAGGAATAATTGACGATGGACGAGCTATGAGTTACGAATGATGATTGACAAGACAGTAAGACAGAGGCTTACAAACTGCGAATCAGTTGATTTTCACTATTTGGCACTCCCGCTAAAATCGTAAATCCCTGCCTGACTGCGTCAGCAGGCAGGGTAAATCGCAAATCGTAAATTATTCTATCTTCCGGCAATAGTTTCAATTTCGATCAGGGCTCCCAGCGGAAGTTTTACAACACCATAAGCGGCACGGGCCGGGCTGTTTTCGGGATAGTATTTGCCGTACACTTCGTTCATGGCTGCAAAATTGTCCATGTCGCTCAGCAGGCAGGTCGATTTTACCACATCGGCAAAAGTATAACCAGCTTCGGCCAATATGGCGCCAATATTTTTCATCACCTGTTCGGTTTGCTCCTTAATGCCGCCTTCAACAAGTTTTGCAGTGGCCGGATCGATGGGTACCTGGCCCGAAATATAAAGCATCCCGTTGATTTCGATGGCCTGGCTGTATGGCCCAATCGCTTTAGGCGCTTTGTCGGTAAAAATAACAGTCTTCATGGAATTATAAGATTTAGAGAAAAGCCAAAAGTATAAATTTTTTCAAGGTTCGGATATAAAATTGAGCAGCTAATAGTTGGAAATTTTGCTTTTCGTTGTAACTTTACGTACAGGATTTTGGAACACGCTTTAAAATTAACATGCGCCTGGTAACAGAGGCCTGATCATTGATTTGATACCAGTTGATGATGCAAGGCACATCTGGCATGCATGTTACTTAAAAATCATCAATTACTTACTTATTAGTCCACAGATATGAGTAAAGTGTTCAAAACCCCCACTCAAAGTAACCCGGCCGGCATCTACCCGGTTGATACCCGTATTTATCGGGAAAAGCCGGTTATGTATGTCGACAAAGATTTTTACATTGTACATTGCAATGATAAATTCTTTCAGCTTTTAAATACCGGCATAAACAATATTTATTCAACAAAGCTTTCGGATCATATACTTAATAATTCCTTTAATGATGCCGTTCAAAAGGCATTTGTTGAAGGCATAAGCACTTTTCGCGGCCACGTGTTGCCGGGCACCCATCCAATACCAGTTTACCTCGATGTGGTAATAATGCACCAGCTGAAAACCGTTGAAACTAATACTGATTGCGTTGCATGTATTATTATCGGTAGCAGCCCGGATGGGGTAATACCTGAGGCTGCATCGCCGGCCATGGATGCACTGCATGAAATACAACCGCACCGGGGCATCTCCATCACCATTTATTCACTGGAGGGCAATCCTATTTACATCTCACCTTCAGTGGAATTGCTGATCGGGTATACAACCGAGGAGTTAGTCGGGATGAATCCGCTCGATTTTCTGCATCCCGACGATGTGCCCCTGATTAATGCCATGCGCTCGCAACTATCACCTCAAAACAACAACCTTCATACCCAATACAGGCTGCTACACAGGAATGGATCGGTGGTAGATGTGGAGAGTTCAAATTATTATATATCCGAATCACCCGGGCACGCAGCTCAGATCATCAGTGTTACCTGGGACAGGAACAACCAGGCCGTATTGCAACACGCACTCGAACGCAGCGAACAAAAATATTTCAGGCTGGTAATGAATCTGCCTACGGGTATTTCGTTGATTAGTACCACCGGGCAGCTACTGGAGGTTAACGATGCCATGAAGCAGATTATGGGAATTCCACCGGGTAAACCTATACCGGAAATGAATTTTTTCAGGATCGATGTTATGAAAAATTTCAACATTGATTCGCAACTCAAAAAATGTATCGAAACCCGGGAAATAGTAAACGGGGAATTATCCCTGCACATTGAGGACAAACAACTACGACGGTTTCTTTCCTTTAGTTTTGTACCAGTGCTGAATAACAAAAATGAGCCGGATGTAATAATCGGGTATGTAACTGACCACACGCAAAAGCTGAAAGCCGAAACTGAAAACCGTGAACGGGCTGATTTTCTGAACCTGGTTATCAACGCCATCAATTCGCCCTTCTTTGTGAAGGACGAAGACCATAAATGGGTAATGCTTAACGATGCTGCTGTTGAAATGATGGGGCAACCCCGCGAAATGCTGGTTGGCAAATCAGATTATGATCTGTATCCAAAAGAGCAAGCCGATATCTTCTGGAAATTCGACGAACTGGTCTTTCGGGCCGGCAGCAGTATGAACGAAGAACAAATTACCTGGTCCGACGGCACTATACATACCATTGTAACCAACAAACAGTTGTATATCGAAAAATCGACAGGCAAAAAATTTATAATCGGAACCATTCATGATGTTTCCGTTTATAAAAAAATAGAAGACGAACTGCGTACCAGTGAACTTAAATACCGCGAACTATTCGATAATGCAAACGATTACATTATCACCATCGACCTTGAGGGCAACATTACTAATGCCAACCGTACTTTACTCGGCTATCTCGAAACCAACCTGCACGAAATTACACAACGCAACATATTCGATTATATCCACAAAGATCACCTGGAGTCGGCTTATGCCTCGAGAGATAAGGTACTTGCAGGCGTTTACAATGACCCCTTCGAAATTATAGCCCTGGGGGCTAACGGGCAAATAGTTGCATTCGAAGTAAAAGCAAGTCCCATGTTTCAAAATGGGCAACTTGCCGGAATTCAATGTGTATTCAGCGATGTAACACTTCGAAAACAAGCTACTGAAAAACTTGAAAAATACACGCAGGATCTGCTCGACCTGAATAAAACCAAGGATAAATTCTTCAGCATCATTGCGCATGATTTACGAAACCCTTACAACAGCATGATCGGTTTTTCGGAAATGCTGCTCGAGGACCTTGACCAGCTATCAAAAGACGAAATCAGGGAATCGTTAAAGATCATTTACGCATCCGCAAAAAATTCATTCACCTTACTCGATAACCTGCTGGCGTGGTCGCGGCTCGAAACGGGTCATATGCCTTTTATTCCGTCGCGGATAGTACTTGCCGATGCCGTTGAGGAAGTAAACAATATACTGTTCAGCATGGCGTATCGAAAGCGAATTGAAATCAACAACCGGGTAAGCCCCGATATACTGGTTTTTGCTGATAAAAATATGCTCAACACCATATTGAACAACCTGATCATGAATGCTATAAAATATACATCGGGTGGGGGCTGTATAAATATATCGGCAGAAAAGCTCAAAAGAGATACCGGCATGGACAAGGATTATGTTTTAATTTCGGTTGAAGATAACGGAGTTGGAATAGAGCCTGAATTACTAAGCATTTTGTTCACTGGGGCAAAACCAATGTCGCAACCTGGTACCGAAAAAGAACAGGGTACCGGCCTGGGCCTGATCCTTACCCGCGAAATGGTTGAAAAACACGGCGGAAAAATCAGCGCCAGAAGTACTGTAGGAAAAGGCTCCGTATTTTCCTTTCAAATCCAGGCCTTCGAACCAGGCAATGAAATCATCGAAGGCTGAATAAGAACCAGAAATATTTAACTATGATATCGTCATTATTATAGCCTATGAATCATTAAAAAAATGTTTAGCAGAGAACAATTCAAATCAAAACTATTGTTACATTTACAAGGTTGCTTTTCATGTGTGGGAAACATGAATCGCAATAAATAAAAAAATAGACTTAACAGGGCGGAGCTGCAATTCCTCACCTTTAACTATTTTTATTTGTTACCGGCATCAAATGGTTGCCTGTATTTTCGTGTACGTTATATAATACGCTCCGGAGTGCACAACAGACAACCATGTACTAATTTTGAAACAAAAATGTCCCAAAATGGGGTAATGCCAACCGCAGAGCAAACTGCCTGAAACCGGAGAAAAGCGATATTTGAAATTATGCATATGATTGAATACCAACAAGATAAAATTTAATGTTTTTTTTCGATTAACCTTGGCAAGGTTGTTGACAGTCAGTATCCTACTTTTCCTTTTAAAAAAGGAATTACTCGGATGCTATAATTGCTGACAGAATGAACGATTTTTACGCAAGCAAAGAATTACATACAGTGCCAGAGATATCCGTTTACAACCTTGTAAACATATTGCCTGACGCTGCTTTTATTTGCGATAAAACGGGAATTATCACCGCCTGTTCTGACCAGGCTCTTGCCTATTTTAGCATTGCAAATAAGTCGCGCATCGTTGGGAGCAATTTTCAATCCTTTATTGCCTACGAAAATATTGATGAAGCTTATTTTCTGTTTCAAAATGCAATAAACGAACCTGTTGCCGGAAACACAGGAAAATTTCTGGTAAAAAAAGGGATAAGTGAAACGATAAGTTCAGAAATCACTTTTGCCCCCATCAGAACAAATGTTCCGGAGGCTATTCCCCTTATCCTGGTTACTTTCCGCAAACATACCCAAACAGATGCCGGCGTAGTTACGCTTCAAAAGAAAAATGCCAGGCTTTCGCGACTGCTCGATGTGGTTGCAGGCCACATACCTGATGTGCCCGACCGGGCCCGGTTTCTTATTTCTGTGTTAGGCGAAACCCTGGGCGCAACCGCCTGCAGCTATAACCAGGTTACTGTTTCCGGGCTTAAACCCGAAATTACGTGGGAATCACCCTTCAACAACGGTATTAGTCCGCAACTTTGCAGCCGGCAAATTTTCGATCACCTTCAATCGCAACACGAGCAATATACGCTTATCCGTAAGCCAGCCCTCAACGCATTTCTGGCATCGGAACCATCACTCACCGAAGATGCACCCGTTAAAGCGATCCTAGGCTTTACAATTACTGAAAACAACATTACAACGGGCCTCATATCGGCAATCTTCACGTTTCATTATTCACTCTCACCGGCCGATCTGCTCTTTATCGAAACCGTTGCCCGCGCTATTGAAAATGAATATGCTGAAAATGAAAACAGCGTTAAGGGCACAGAAATTTCATTCCGAAACGTAGCCGACAATATCCCTCAGCCAGTTTTAATCCTGTCGCCCGAGGGAATTTTAATGGAGGTGAACAAGCACACCTGTAAACTCTTCGATTACGAACGCGAAGAACTGATCGGTCAAAATTTCTCGTTGCTTTCGGCAGAAGATAAAAATGACGAGTTATTACTCCACCCATATTTTGAAGCAGCATTTAAAGGCGAACAGCAGCAATTCGAATGGTATGGCAGGAGCAAACACGGCCGAATCTTTAACTGCGAATATATTATTAACAAAGGACAGTTTTTCGGTCGCGAAGTACTTATAGCTATTGGCCGGGATATCAGCGATATAAAAACCGAAATCGAGGAACTGTTTAGCCAGGTTGAAGAGCTTAAAGAGGCCAACATTAACAAGGATAAGTTTTTTGGAGTTTTTGCGCACGACCTTAAAAATCCATTCCAGGGATTGCTTGGCTTTATTGACCTGCTGTACGAAGACCTCGAAGAATTAACCCATGACCAGGTAAAAGAGTACCTTGCCAACGTGCGGAATGCGTCGTACCACACGTATAACCTGCTCGAAAACCTGCTGGAATGGTCGAGGATACAAAGCGGCAAAATGCCTTTTACACCAACAGTTTTCGACATCAGGGAAGAAATAAACTCTGTAATATCAGTTTTAAATAATAATGCTTCACAAAAGGAGATAAACCTTGTAAACGAAGTAGAAGCAGGCATCATGGTGCTGGCTGATAAAAACATGATACATTCGGTGATCCAGAACCTGATCACCAACTCTATAAAATTTTCGAATAATAATGGCCGGGTGGTTGTAAGGGGTCGCAAACCTCAGAAATATGAAAAAGCTACAGCCAAGTCGAACCCCGACGATAAATACTGGCTCGAAATAAGTATTTCCGATAACGGGATTGGCATAGCCGAAGAAATCCTGCCAAAGCTTTTTAAACTCAACGGGCAATATTCGCAGCCTGGCACAGCCAACGAACCAGGCACAGGCCTGGGCCTGGTACTTTGCCACGAAATGGTCGAGAAAAACGGTGGCCGCATCTGGGCCGAAAGTATTGCAGGGCAGGGAACCACATTTATTTTCACCATTCAGCTTAGCTAAACACCTTTACCAGGTTCCAATACGTGTACAGTTGCTTGCCCGGTTGCGCCCAAATAGCGTAATTGCCAATGCAACAGAATTATACAGCTTGCGTTCCGAATCATTCATGCATTTTTTACATTAAAACTTACTGTTGCTACGCCTTGTTCGCAACACCGAAACTCTGTTTTTTAACATATATTAAATACAAAATTTATCATACTTTATCCGCGGGCTCAACATTTTTATTAATTTCGCCGACTCCTGGAATTCTGATTTGATCAATCACGCCATGAACAATATGGCCTGAAACTGGTTAAAAATCTAGTGGTTTATTATTGATTTTTGATAATGAGCTACATCCTGATCAGATTCTGACACTGCCGATCCATACAATTAAAACTGGTACATAATTTGATTCGACAGATGCTATGAAACTTACGCCCGCTAATATCCAGAATTCTGATTTCTTCTCTCAGCTTTCAAATCCTGACTCCGGTGTATGGGAACTAATTTTCGATTCGATACCGGATATGGTGGCCCTCATTAACCTTGAAAACACAATTGTAAAGGCTAATAAAGCCATGAGGCAGATGGTGAATGTAGGTGAAAAAAGCCTGATCGGTCATTCATGTTTTAACCTGATGCACGACAAAGGATGTGCTACTTCCAATTGTCCCCACCTCGGAATGATCCGTGATCGCAAACCACACACCATACAACTGTATGAGCCCAAATTCGGGATGCACCTCGAAATTTCCGCCATTCCTATATTTGATGCAGACAACAATCTGCTCGGGAGCATGCATATTGCCCGGAATATTACTATTCAAAAAGAATCAGAAGCCAGGCTGCAGGAATACAACAAGGAACTTGAAGACCTGAACCAAAGCAAGGATAAATTTTTCAGCATTGTAGCACACGACCTGCGAAGTCCTTTCCAGGGAATGCTTGGGTTTACTGATCTTATTCTCGATGAGCTTGATGAACTTACCAAGGAAGAAATAAGGGAGTACCTCCAGAAAGTACGCGATTCGTCGTACGGAGCATTTTCATTGCTCGAAAACCTGCTCAACTGGTCGAGGCTTCAAACCGGCCGTATGCAGTATAATCCTTCCGAATTTAACCTCACCGAAGCCGTTGCCGGCGTTATCAGTTTGCTAAATTCGAATGCACAAGGTAAAAACATACAATTTTACAGCACCCTTAGTGAAGATTACCAGGTGTTTGCTGATCACCAGATGGTGCATTCAATTTTGCTTAACCTGGCAACCAATGCCATAAAATTTACTTACCCGGGTGGAAGCGTACATTTTGATGCAACAATTAAAATGATAGATTCGTCTGAGGACAGTTCCACGGCTGATGACCAGCAGAAACAAATAGAAATCAGTATTACCGATACCGGAACCGGGATGCCCGCAGAAGCGCTCGGGCGTATTTTTAAGATTGAAGACCATTTCAGCCTTGCCGGAACCTCTAACGAAAAAGGAGCCGGCCTGGGATTGATACTGGTAAAAGAAATGGCCGAAAAACACGGTGGCACATTACGTGTTGTAAGCGAGGAGGGTAAAGGCTCCACTTTTTCGTTTACCATTCCTTTGGCAGGAAATTAAAACGCCCCGCGTTACATTCAGTTTTCGATATGGCTGTAGCTAATTGAAGCCTGGTGCAAGCCGCTTACAGATTGTCCCTGAAATCCTTTTTCTTTGTAAGTTTCAGATCCTGCAATAACGAAGATTTTGCATTGATCTGGAAATTCCAGCTTTTCTGCACCCCGTAAGGTATCCAGTTGAAACGCATTTCCCAGCAATGCAGGTCGCGGTAAAAATTGATAGAAGTGTACGCAAAAGCATTTGTTTGAAAATCGTACCCGGTTTGAACTGAGAACTTCCATTTTTCGGTAACATTCACATCGCCAGAGATGCGGAACGTTTGAACAATATTCCGGTCGATTTCGCCGGTAGCAGCCACAGGCACATTTGTTAGCCTGAAATTATAATCGAACTGCAACGACCATGGATTATCCCAGTCGATATACAAATGCTGGTTATCCTTCACATCCTGAATTTCTTCGGGCGAGGACGACCCCGGTGCCGGCTTTTTGGCAACTTTGGTTTTTGGCTTTAACTGGTAACCAAAACTCAGGCTCCAGCCGGAATTAACAAACCGAAGCGGTTTTTTATTCATTGAATACTGCGACTTATTAATAACCGGCCCAGGTATAGGATTATAGAACGGGTTGCTGTAAAAGTCGAGCATTGTATATCCATAAAACGGCTGCCTGTATAAACCGTAAGGGCTGTAAATACTGGCATAGTTTACCTGGATTTTTTTAAATAAAGTAGTACGTGCCGATAAGTTAATATCCGACCACCGTAACGAATCCTTTGCCAGGTCGTACGAAGTTGAAATTGAGAAGTTGTCGATCAGCATCACCTTTTGGGTTCCGGTAACGGTATCTTTTTTCGAACGAACTTTCATTTCGAGGTTATTGGTAAGGCCGAAATTAATGGCTCCTGATTTTTGGCTGGGGGGCGCGCCATAGAGCGGCTGAAAAGTGCCTGCTCCCCCGAAAATGGAATATTTTTGAGTATTTCCTTCTTTATCAACCTGTACATTTTGCCAGTAACCAAGCTCCTCTTTTCCGAAATCGGGCACAAAACTGAATCCCACCGTTGGCCTGACCACATGCCTGATGGCACGCACATACCCTTTTTTGAATTGTTTCATTCCGTAAATAGTGGTTCCGAGCGACGAACTGAAACTGTAATCGCGGGCAGCTTTAAACCCGTTAATGGTATCAATATTTACATAACCGCCCTTCAGGGTAGTATCGCTGACCCAGCTTTCGTGAACAGTTTTTGTGTACCAGCGTTCGTTGTAGTTAAAACTATTGCTCCACGAAAAATATTTAAGCACCTTAAACGATCCGCTGATGGGGATATTATGCCTGATACCGTTCACAAAGCGATTACCCACATCGGGCTTAAATACCAACGAATCGTAGGTATTGAGCTCATTACGCATATCCATCTTATAGGTAGCGTTTATATTTTCGTACCAGGCAGCTTTACCGGTTTGATTTTTTCGTTTAAAAGGATAAATACGGTTTATACCAAAGGCAATTTCGGGCAGCGACAAGGTAACCTGGTGGGTACTGGTATTCTGGCTGTGTCGCGCGCTCGAGGTGAGGTTACCAAAACTACCTAACCTGAGATCGTAAGTAACGCTCGACGAAAATGTATTGCTGAGGTAATCGTTAACTGTGGATGGATTGTATTTGTTGTAACTGCTCGATCCGGCATTGACACTTGCCGAAAACACCGAGTTGGGGCGGGCTTTGGGATCCTGACGGTGCGACCAGCTTACGAAGAAATCGTTCCTGTTATCGTAATCCGGCATACCTTCGGTACCATAAATGGTTTTGGCATATTTAAAACTGAAATTGCCCGAATATTTGTATCGTTTTTTATAGCTGACAATGGGCTTGATAGCCCAGCTACCGCGCGAATAAATATCACCGGTAAGCTTCAGGTCGAAATTATCGCTGAGGCCGAAATAGTAACCACCATCTTCGAGAAAAAATCCCCGGTTGGCCGATTCGCCATACCTTGGAATAATTAACCCGGAACTCCGCCCCTTTTTATTGGGGAACAACCCGAAAGGCAACCCAATAGGAAAGGGAACGCCTTCAATGGTTATCCAGGCTGGGCCGGTAACAATCATATTGCCACTCAGTACTTTTGCCTTTGTAAATTTTAATGAAAAATGAGGGTGTTCGTCCAGGTCGCAGGTGGTATATTCGCCACGACCTACGTCAGTAACACTGTCGTTCACCTTTTTAATAACCGTTCCGTGTATGTATCCCTCCCCTTCCTTGGTTACAACCTGCTGTATCAGTCCTTTTTTGGTAGTGAAATTATAAGCAATTTCCTTCGATTTAAAACTCAGCTCACCTTGTTTGAATTCGGGAATCCCTACCGGATTGCAAAGCGAATCCTCCATGGCATAAGCGTGAATCATATTTTTATCGAAATCGATAGAAATAAGGGCTGCCTTCAGTTTAATATCTTCATATTCGATACTTGCATTTCCGTAAAGCCAGGCCATCTTGTTTTTAATACTCATACTCAGTGAATCAGCCGATGCATAATCGATTTTTGCATTGAGCATAAATTTATTCACCTTTTTTTCGGTATCATTTGTGTCGCCTGATAATAATGCCGAGTCGGGAGCGTTAACCTGCAAAGTATCGGGGTATTTGCCGGCCGTAGTATCGGGCTTCAGCAAAGCAGCAGAGAATAACTCCTCTGCAGGCGTACTGATGAATTTAATATCTCGGGAAGGCCAGGAAATAATCCCGATGGCCTGCGCGGCAAAAATGGCTGACAGGACCAGGAAGATGGTTATTAACCGGCGCTTTGTTTGTAACTTCGGTACCAATTATGAGTAAAAATAGGTTAACTTGTTAATTTTGTGATAGAATGTGCGTAAAATCAGGCAAGAGCATTACATCATTTTACCTGTAAATAAAAGCTAATGAACTGATTATTAAACACAATCTAACATTTGTAGTTGTTTTAAACAAACGTGCAAAGCTAAACAAAATCAGTTGATGACAGAAAAACGTATTGATCAGAGATTTCTTATTCTGTGCCTTTTATATTTTTTTGTGAATTTTGCCAGTGCACAAAGGGTAAATACCGTTGTGCTTGATGCCGGTCATGGGGGGCACGACACAGGGGCGCTGGGTAAAAATTCGCGGGAAAAAGATATAACCCTTGCCATTGTTTTAAAGTTGCGCGACTATATCCGCGACAACATGAAAGATGTGAAAGTGATCCTGACCCGGAGTGATGATACTTTTGTTGAGTTATATCGCAGGGCACATATAGCCAACGAAAACAAAGCCGATCTTTTTATTTCCATCCATTGCAATTCCACCAAATCGACCAATGCATACGGGGTTGAAACATTTGTGATGGGACTTCATAAAAGCGAGGCGAACCTGGCAGTGGCAAAAGCAGAGAACGCAGCTATACTCCTTGAGGACGACTACGTGGAAAAATACGATGGATTTGACCCGAACTCACCCGAAGGCAACATTTTTTTCAGCATGATGCAAAATGCTTTTCTCGATAAAAGTCTTGCATTTGCGGGTAAAGTGCAACACCAGCTGGTTGATAACCTCAACATGTTTAACCGCGGTGTAAAACAAGCCGGTTTCCTGGTGCTCTACAAAACTGCGATGCCGGGAGTTTTGATTGAAACAGGTTTTATCAGTAACCCGTCGAACGAACGCTTCCTGTTGTCAGAAAAAGGCCAGGACCTTACCGCCCAGGCCATATTCAGGGCATTGCGCGACTACAAGTACCAGCTTGAAAAACGAACCCCACCAGCACAGGACAGCATTATTGTTTCAAAAAATACTGATATTGCCGGGAAAGAGATGAAGCCTGAGCAAAAAACGCCCAAAGAAAACCCGCCGGTTAAAACAGATTCGGTTCCTGTAAAAAAGAATCCGGGAGGAGTGGTTTCGTACAGGGTTCAATTTGCCATGTTCCCTGAGCAAAAACCCTTGAGTTCGCCCCTGTTTAAAGGCCTTGAAAATGTAAAAATGTATGAACAGGGTGGCGCATTCAAGTATACTGCCGGCGATTATGCAACGCTGGATGAAGCCATGCAATACCGCAAGGAAATTATTTCGAAAGGATATAAAGATGCCTTTGTAGTTGCTTTTAAAGGGAAACAGCGCATCACAAATGAAGAGGCCCGGCGACTTACCGAAAAAAAGTAGTAAATTTGTCAAAATTTTGGCTGAAGCAATGAAAATAAGTCGTGAAATAAAGATAGGCGCATTCGGTATTTTAACATTAACCTTGTTTATTATTGGGGTTAATTTTATAAAAGGTAAGGATCTTCTCCACAAAAACCGGACTTTTTACGCTGTTTACGATGCAACTTCAGGCATACAGGAAGCAGCGCCTGTTTCAATTAACGGGCTTAATGTAGGCAGAGTGACAGATATGCGGTTTGTCGACAGGAATTCGTCCAAAATCCTGGTTGAGCTTACCATTTCGAACCCCATTGTAATCCCTTCCAATTCTATTGCACGCATTTTCAGCCTCGATTTGCTGGGCACAAAAAACATTGAAATTATATTTGGCAATTCACCACGCGAAGCTGAGGATGGCGACACGCTGATCGGGGCCTCACAAATGTCACTTACCGAAGAGGTTAACAAGCAGGTAGCTCCTATCAAGGAAAAAGCCGAAAACCTGCTTTCGTCGCTCGACACCATGGTAACGGTACTGCATTCGGTGTTTAATTCCGAGACCCGCAAAAACATAGAAGCTTCATTCCTGAGCATAAGGCACACGCTGAGTAACCTCGAAAATACAACATTTAACCTCGACACGCTGGTTTACGGTCAACGTAAACGACTGGAGCGCATCATGTTCAATGTTGAATCAATTACCGAAAATTTCCGTAAAAACGACGCTAACATTTCGAATATCCTTTCGAATTTCTCGAGCATAACCGACACCCTGGCAAGGGCCAACCTGGCCGGCACCCTGGCCAATGTAAACGGAACCCTGAGCCGGCTGAATTCAATCACAACCAAGATCGACAACGGACAAGGCTCTATCGGGCTGCTGCTCAACGACCAGCAACTGTACGACAACCTGAACAAATCGGCAGCCCAGCTCAATGCCTTAATTGAAGACATGAAGCTGAACCCATATCGTTATGTGAATTTTTCGGTATTCCCCCCTTCGAAAAAACGAATGACCTACCAGGCCGACACAGCCCGGTAAACAGGTGAGTAAAAGACGAAGCCAGAAGACCCCTGCCTGACTGCGTCAGCAGGCAGGGAAGTCGGAAGTCGGAAGTCGGAAGACCGGAGACCGAAGACAGAAGACAGAAGTCGGAAGACCGAAGACAGAAGG
>CAYNVK010000041.1:0-13718 GCA_964400395.1 uncultured Lentimicrobiaceae bacterium
TTCGCCTTCGTCAGTAAATTTTATGGCATTGTTTATCAGGTTACCGAGCACCTGACGAAGCCTTTTCATGTCGCCGATCAAAAACGGTGGCGCCTCAGGCTGCAACATATAAAGCAGGTCGATGCCTTTTTCTATCGCCTTAATGGCATAAATATCCAGCGCTTCCTCAATGCATTTACGAAGTTCGAATGAACTTTCATCGAGCATCAGTTTGTCGGCTTCTATTTTCGAAAAGTCGAGGATGTCGTTGATGATTGACATCAGGTTGTCAGCACTGATCCTGAGCGTTTCGAGGTAGTTATGCTGCTCCGGAGTAATTTTGGTATCGAGGAGCAAACTGGTCATGCCCACAATTCCATTCATAGGAGTGCGTATTTCATGACTCATCATCGAAAGGAAGTCGGACTTAATGCGGTTGGCTCTTTCAGCCTGTTGTTTTATCTCTTCTGCTTCCTGCTCGAGTTTCTCAAAATCTTTCTGTTTAAGGAGATCGTGCTGAATCCTTTCATTTTCTGATTTAAGTCTTTCTATCTCCTGTCGCAGTGAGTTAATATCATTCGAATCCAAATTCATACTGGTACAGCGTGTTAATAAATCAAGCAAATATAGCGATAAAATTGTGGTTTTAGTTTTTGTTGTAAAAATATTCTGTTTTGCGTATAGTATCTTATTGGTTTATAAAAAAACTGCTTCCGGTTATGGAAGCAGTTTTTACAATCAATAATGATTATTTTGCCGGTGAAGTTATTATTGCGCCTGTTTGTATTCCTTAATGATGTCTTTAACACCGTCGGGCGATACACGGCCATATACTTTTTCGCCAACCATTACCACAGGGGCAAGTCCGCAGGCGCCTACACAACGCAGGCAGCTGAGTGAAAATTTGCCGTCGGGTGTAGTTTTTCCAACAGAAATATCGAGTATGCGTTTAAACTCATCGAGCACTTTTTCGGCACCGCGCACATAACAGGCTGTTCCCATACAAATGCTTATCGGGAATTCACCTTTGGGTATCATGGTGAAGAAAGAGTAGAAAGTAACAACTCCATAAACGTGAGCAACTGAGCAATTCAGATTTTTTGCGATAATTTCCTGAACTTCAGCTGGTAAGTATCCAATGAGGCTTTGTGTTTTGTGTAGCACATTGATCAACTCACCTTTCTCGTTGTTGAATTCTTTACAGATGGCTTCGATCTGCGAAACCTTCTGATCACTAATTTTTATATTTGCCATATCGTTTTTTCTTTAAAATGATTTACATGCAATTCCTTGCCTATTCGTCAATTTCGGCGGGTTTGCTTTTGTCGAAGTAATGGGTATGCAACAGGTGATGCGATTTTTCGCTCATCGGCTTGCCAAGGAATTCGGCATATAGCTGCTGAATGTATGGGTTTTCGTGCGATTTCCGGATTGCTTTACCTGAATCTTCGTTGTAAATGGCTTTCTGACGGGCCAGCAGTATGCTGGTATCTCCGTGGTGAAGCGGTTGTCCGCCACCACCAATACATCCACCCGGGCATGCCATAATTTCGATAGCATGGTATTGCGATTTGCCGTCTTTTATATCCTGAAGTAATTTACGGGCGTTACCTAATCCATGTGCAATGCCAATTTTGATCGGGGTTCCGTCGAAATCTACCGTTGCTTCACGTATCCACTCCATACCACGCAATTGTTTGAAATCAACTTTTGCAAGCGTTTTGCCTGTGAAAATCTCATAGGCGGTACGGGCAGCTGCTTCAATTACTCCACCGGTTGTACCGAAAATTACGCCGGCTCCGGTCGATTCACCCATTGGGCGGTCGAAATCCTCGTCGGGTAAACTGTTGAAATCGATATTGGCCTGCTTGATCAGGTGTGCAAGTTCGCGGGTCGAAACGGCGTAGTCAACATCGGGATTGCCGTTGGTTGAGAATTCGTCGCGCTGGCATTCGTATTTTTTAGCCAGGCATGGCATAATGGATACTACTACCAGGTTTTCGCGTTTTATGCCCAATTTTTCAGCAAAATAGGTTTTGGCTATTGCACCGAACATTTGTTGTGGCGAGCGTGCTGTCGATGGGATGTCGTTCATTTCGGGGAACTGGTGTTCGAAGAAATTCACCCAACCCGGGCAGCATGATGTGAGTATAGGCAGTTTAACGGTTTTGTCACCATTCAGGTGCCGTGTAATACGATCGAGTAGCTCTGTACCTTCTTCCATAATGGTGAGGTCGGCAGCAAAATCGGTATCAAATACATAGTCGAAACCAAGACCCCTCAATGCCGAAACCATTTTTCCGGTAACTATCGAACCCACTTCCATTCCGAATTCTTCACCCAACGCAACCCTTACTGCAGGCGCGGTTTGAACGATAACGGTTTTGGACGGGTCAGCCAGTGCGCGGATAACCTGGTTGGTATGATCTACTTCGGTGAGTGCGCCGGTTGGGCAAACCGCCACACATTGTCCGCAATAGGTACATACGCTGTGATCGAGGTTCATTTCGAATGCAGGTGCTACCACCGACATAAATCCACGGTTTACAGCTGACAGTACTCCAACGGTTTGAACTTCGTTACACATCATTTCACAGCGGCGGCACATGATACATTTGTCAACATCGCGGATAATAGCCGGCGATGTATCTTCCTTATAATGTGATTGTTCTCCCTGGTACTCAATCTGGCGTATTCCCAAATCCTGGGCAAGGGTCTGCAATTCGCAGCTGCCACTTTTTGCACATACCAGGCAATCAGTAGGATGGTCGCTCAGGATAAGTTCGAGTACCGTTTTACGGCTGTTCAGCACACGTACATTATGCGTATTAACTTCCATGCCTTCGAAACAGTCGGTAGCACAGGCAGGTGCGAGGTTGCGGCGGCCTTTTACTTCGACCACACAAACGCGGCAACCTGCCGGTTTATTCGTGATATCGAAATCGTGCAGGTGCAGGTAGCATAATGTCGGGATGTTAATGCCGACAGATTTGGCAGCATCCAGGATGGTGGTTCCCGGGGCTACTTTTAATTCCTTATTATCTATTTTTATATTGATCATTTCCATGGTTTATTCCCCTTTCTTACTTGATAAACACAGCGTTGAATTTACATTTCTCCATGCATGCACCGCATTTGATACAGGTTTCCTGGTCAATTACGTGAACACCTTTGCGCTCTCCGGCAATAGCATTAACGGGGCAGTTGCGGGCACAGGCAGTACATCCAACACAATTTTCGGGCTCAATAACGTATTGAAGCAGGGCTTTGCACTGGCCACTGGGGCATTTGTGATCCACAACATGGGCCAGGTATTCGTCCATGAAATTATCCATGGTTGAGAGAACAGGGTTTGGCGATGTTTGGCCAAGTCCGCAAAGCGAAGTGTCCTTTACAACATGACTGAGGTTGCGTAGTAAATCCAGATCGTGCATGGTGCCTTTACCTTCGCAAATCTTACCAAGCATTTCATTCAGTCGCTTGTTCCCGATACGGCAGGGTGCACATTTACCACACGATTCTTCGACGGTGAAATCGAGATAGAATTTGGCAATCGAAACCATACAATCGTCTTCGTCCATCACAATCATACCGCCTGATCCCATCATGGAGCCGGCAGCAGTCAGTGAATCGAAGTCTATCTGGATATCGAGATGTTTTTCGGTAAGACAGCCTCCCGAAGGTCCGCCGGTTTGAACGGCTTTAAATTTTTTGCCGTCTTTGATCCCACCTCCGATTTCGAAAATAATTTCGCGAAGTGTAGTTCCCATCGGAACTTCAATCAAACCTACATTATTGATTTTTCCTGCAAGGGCAAAAACCTTGGTGCCTTTTGATTTTTCACTACCGATAGATGCAAACCATTCGGCTCCTTTATTAATAATTACCGGGACATTAGCGAAGGTTTCAACGTTATTCACGTTGGTCGGTTTCTGCAGGTATCCCGATACACTTGGGAACGGGGGCTTGATGGTGGGTTCGCCGCGCAAGCCTTCCATGGAATGGATAAGCGCTGTTTCCTCTCCGCAAACAAATGCTCCGGCTCCGTAACGAATGTCAATATCAAAATTAAAACCGGTTCCGAAAATATCTTTACCCAATAAGCCATATTGTGCGGCCTGTTTCATGGCAATTTTCAGACGTTCAACTGCCAGCGGGTATTCGGCACGGATGTAAACCACTCCTTTGTCGGCACCAATACAATATCCGCAAATGGCCATAGCTTCAATTACGGAGTGCGGGTCGCCTTCGAGGATCGAACGATCCATAAATGCGCCCGGGTCGCCTTCGTCGGCATTACAAACCACATATTTTTGATCGGCCTGGCTTTTGCTGGTAATTTCCCACTTAAGCCCGGTGGGGAAGCCTCCGCCTCCGCGTCCGCGCAGACCGCTTTTTTTCATTTCTTCAATTACCTGGGCAGGTGTCATTTCAGTCAAACATTTTGCCAGGGCAGCATAACCATCGCGCGAAATATATTCTTCAATATTTTCGGGATCGATAAAACCGCAGTTGCGTAATGCGATACGCAGCTGTTTGCGATAAAATCCCATGTGTTTCGAATCGGCAACATGTTGTTCCGTTTCGGGGTTTACATACAGCAGGCGATGAACTCTGCGTCCTTTAATTACATGCTCGGCCACAATTTCAATAGCATCGTCAGGTTTAACCTGCGTATAAAATGTATTGTCGGGCATTACTTTTACAATGGGGCCTTTTTCGCAGAAACCGAAACACCCGGTTGTAATAACCTGTACATCGTTTTCAAGTCCTTTGTCGAGGATTTCACTTTTGAGGTTCTGAAACAGCATTTCGCTTTCCGAGGCCCTGCAGCCGGTACCTCCGCACACCAACAGGTGCATTTTGTATTGTGTCATATTGTTTTCCTCCAGGGTTTGTTACTTGCCTTCAATATTTTCGTAGTTAACCGGGATAATGCCATCAAGCAGTTCACCGTTTTTAATGTATTTTTCGATGATCTGATCCGCTTTTTTTGAATCAACATAACCGAAAACTATGGGTTGCTGACCAGGGCGGGTAACCTCAATAGTGGGTTCGGCATAACAATATCCCATACAGCCGGTTTGGGTTACCACGGCAGGGATGTTTCGCTTGTCGAGTTCATTTACCAGGTAATCCATAACAATTTTTGCCCCCGAGGCTATTCCACAGGTTGCCATGGCTACCCTGATCTGAACCATACTTTCAGGGGATTCGCTCCTCTCGCGAAGGTTCATTTTAACTTCCACGTCGGATTTAATTCTCCTTAAATCAGCTAATGATGTGATCTTGGTCATTTTTTCTTGGTTTTATTTTGGTTAGTAGGTTTCTTTTTTGGCATTGCTTACGATGCTTTTATGTCAGCCAGGTTATCGCGGATAAAGTCTTTCATAAAAGCAATCACCTGTGGGTTGTTTATCGGGACACCTTCGAGCGTTTCCTTTATTTCAGCTGTATCGAATATAAATGAACCTTCAGGTGTGTGATGTTTATAAACGAAGTCAATTTCAGTGTACGATGAGGCTGTGAGTGCAAAAATTCCGGGTATGTCGCCGGTGGGGAGTCTGTCGATATGGCTGTATTTAAATGTTGCGATAACTTCAGTTCCTTCTCCTGGTTTGGAATGTATGATTAAGTTGCCCCCGGTTCGTTCGGCATTTTGCTTTAGTAAAGGTAAGCCTAAACCAACCTTCCGCGTTGTTCGGGTTGTAAAAAACGGGTCGGTAACCTGCTGAACCATTTCCTCACTCATACCTTTTCCATCGTCGGTTATACATACAATGTACTTATCGGCTGATGGATTTTCTTCAATATTGAGCTGAACAAGCTTAGCCCCGGCGGTTACCGAGTTCTGAAGTATATCCAGTATATGCAGTGCAAGGTCTTTCATTGGGTTATGATACTTCGGCCTGCAAATGTGTGCAGTGCACTTTTAATTTCCCGGAAACTTCGGTGTTCCATCCCAAATGTTGTAAATACCATGCCTACCTGGTTAGGATAATGTGCATCCGAACTCCTGATTACTGACACATTGCTGTGCTTTGGAAGGAATGGGAGCATGGTTTCCTTTTTACAACCGGCAGATATCTCAACCCCATCTATTTGAAGATCATCAGGAATAAATCCCAGCTGGCTTGTAATGCTGTAACTCGGTCGGTCGATATGCGCCGGTATAAAAATTCCGCCCAGCGAATGCACTTTTTGCTCAACCTGGTTTATAGATTGGTCAAGCGCTGAAATGAGCAGGTATTCTATTTCTTCCAGTATTTGTTCATCTTTATCAACAACCACCTGGTATCCAAATTTTTGGGTATCATTTGGAACCGGGGGAAGGTGTTGCTCCAGATAAGCCTGGAATTCCATCAGTTGATCATCATTTTCAAAGAACGAGAGGCAGTGTACTTCTTCGCGTGTGGTTACTTCGGCACCCATCAGTACAAATATACCGGCAGGGCGGGCCAAATCGCGGATCAGGCGGCAATGCCTGGTGCTGTTATGATCTGTTATTCCAATAATATCGAGGCCTTTTTCGCGGGCTTTCTCAATAATTCTGGTTGGGCTCATATCCAGGTCACCGCAAGGCGAAAGTACGGTATGGATATGCAGATCAGCCCGGTATGTGTTCATTATGAGTGCGTTATCAGGTTGTAAAGTTTTCCTGTAGTTTCAAATGCTTCTTCTTCCGTTCCCAAAACCGGTATGCCTTCGTCCATGGCCTGGGCCAGCATGTCGGCATCAGGCACATTTCCTTTAATCAGAACTACTGCAGCCAGTTCTTTCAGGGAGGCTATTGCAATCACGTTTTTATGTGTTTGTAATGTAATCCATACTTTGCCGCTATCGGCATGACCCATCACATCCGACAATAAATCACTGGTATAGCCGCCGTTAATTTCACGATCCAGGCCCTGTTCACCTCCAAATATTTTTAAGTTGAGAATGTTAATTATGTCTTTTACCTGCATAGCCTTGGTTGTTATTTACGGTTCGAAAAAAACTTGTCACTTCCCCAGATGCCTTTCAGCAACTCGAGTGATTCGTCGGGCGAAAGTTCGCCGGTTTGTTCGCGGTTTTTCTGGATAAAAATGCATTGCCTGATTTCGGCTTCACCCAGTGCAATATCGTTTGCAAATGCCTGGCAATTTGGCGAACCGCATGCGCCACAATCTGTTAATGGCAGGCAGCGAAGCATCTGGCTCGATTTATCCATTTTGCGCATGGCTTCTTCCATGTTTTCATCCAGCTTCATCATGCTCCTTGGGTTGATGCTGTGGATTTTCATCCTTTTTAGCAGGTAATCCTTATAGCTGTTTATTCCTCCTTCAGGTGCTGAGGTGTTATCAACAGCAGGTGTATAACGGCGTAATCGCTCAGCAACAAGGAAACGGTTTGCCGATAACAGCACACCTCCGGCACAACTTTCGTCGCAGGCACGCAACTCAAGAAAGTCAATGTCACCGATTTCGTCATTTTCAATTTTTTCAAGAAATTCAATTACATTGTGAATCTCGTCAATGGCAAGACTTCTGCCTGGTATATGATTGGCTTCTCCATGGGTGAGAGTCCACTGCTGGGCTGTTCTTGATAGTGGCTTTAACGGGATTTCCGGTTGCCTGGCCGACCTGTCGTTGCGGATGTATTTATACACTTTGTTGTAAAGTGTATCCATATTTATGACCCCTGTAATCATGCTGTATTCTTCGCCAACAGGGCTTTTAATTGCGGCAATTTTAGCGGCACAGGGCGTAATATAAAAAACGCCAATCTCGGCCGGATTTATACCCTGGTCAGCGAGTTCTTTGCGGCAATATAATGCCGTTATATCCAACGGCGGTTTCAGTAAGATAATGTTATCGGTAAGTGCAGGGAATTTAACTTGTACAAGCCTTATTATGGCCGGGCAGAAGGAGGAAATCAGAGGCTTACTTTCAGGATGCGATTTTACATAAGCTTTAACTTCATTTGCAAGCAGATCAACCCCGGTTTCAACTTCGTAAATATGCGTAAATCCATTGGCAAGTATGGCATTATAAATCTGGTTATGCGAAATTTCTTCAGGAAATTGCCCGAAGAAAACGGCTGGGACCAATGCTATACGGTAATTAAATGATTGTATGCGTTTAAAGTCGTCCTGGTCAATAAATATGGCTCTTACCGGGCAGGCTTTGAAACATTCGCCACAGTCAACGCAGCGGTTTTCGTATAATATAGCTTTACCGTTGCGAACTCTTATGGCTTCAGTAGGGCAAACGTTCATGCAATGCGAACAACCTATGCAGATTTCATCGCTGATTTTAAGAGCATGATGGAAGTGTTTGCTGTCCATAAAATTTAGCTTTGTGGCAGGTTAACAATAATTTCGACACAGGTGCCTACTCCAACTTCACTTTGTATGTTAAGAATATCCGAATTGTTTTTAATGTTCTGGAGCCCCATTCCTGCTCCAAATCCCATTTCGCGTACTTTGGCTGATGCTGTTGAAAAACCGGCCTGCATGGCTTTTTCTATATCGGGTATACCCGGGCCGATATCAATCAGTTGGATCAGCACCCGCGATGTATCTACGTCGCAGATAGCTTTTCCCCCGTTCGAATGCGCTACAATATTTACTTCGCCCTCGTACATCGAAACAACAATCCGTTTTATAATCTGCGGATCAACATTCAGTTGTTTCAATATCTTTTTAAAGCCGCTCGAAGCATCGCCAGCATTGGTAAAATTTCCTGCTTCAATCTGGTATTCGAACCTCATCGCTCCTCAGTTTTAGTACACGGGATTTAAACCATTCTGGAACAAAATGCCGCAGGTTCTGTACATCGAATAGCTGCATTGCATAATTACAATCCTGTTTTCTTCGGCCAGGGCAATCATTTCGGGTGATGCTTTTTTGTTCCTGACGAGGACAATGTTTTTTATATCCGACATTTCGGAAGTGCGTATGGTCTGTATGTTAACAAGTCCGGTTAAAAGCAGTAGTTTTTCGCTGTCGATTGTAAGTACATCACTCATCAGGTCCGATGCAAATACAGCCTGTACTTCTCTCTCGAGTTTGCTGTGTCCGCAAACTACTTCTGCATTCAATAATTCAGCTACTTCTTTTAATTTCATCACCGTACTCATTTGCTTTTCTGAGATTCAAATATAATCAAATTCTATCGAAAAAGGGAGATGTTTTTATCCCGGATTTCGAGCGGCAAAATTATAGGTATTTCGCCTGATAAACAAGCTAATTGTTATTTTATTCACATTGTTAATAAAATAACAGTAAATTTATAATTAGTCTAAATAATAAGCTTTTAACAGTTGTGATTATCTCGTTTTCTTTGTCGCAATGTTATTGAGTTGCTTTGTTAAAATACAGCTGTTGAAGTATTCGATCGTACGGTTAAAAAATGAAAAAGCCGCCCGCAAACCGGACGGCTTTGTTTAAAACAAAAGTTGTTTAGTAACGATTGCGAACCTTATAGTGCGTGTGAAGCAATTCGTGCGATTTATGCCCCAGGGGATGCGTCAGATACTCATTATACACTTCTGTTACTTCCGGGTTTTCGTGCGATTTGCGGATCGGTTTGCCCATATCTTCGGCATATATTGCTTCTGCGCGGCGTTTACGTATTTCGGCCGAGGTTGGTATGGGCTGTCCGCCACCTCCTATACAACCTCCCGGGCAACCCATTACTTCGATAAAGTGGTAATTGGCTTTCCCTGTATTTACCGCATCCATCAGTATCTTAGCATTCGCAAGTCCATGTGCAACGGCAACATTCAGTTCAACACCTTCCAGGAAATTCCAGTCGGGTTTTGTGTTTTTAATTTTTATACTTGCCTCTTTTACGCCTTCCATACCTCGTACAGGTTTGATATTGAGGTTGGTAAAAGGAACTTCATTGCCTGTTATTATTTCGTAAGCTGTACGCAGCGCTGCTTCCATTACGCCACCCGTGGTGCCAAAAATAACGGCAGCGCCTGTCGATTCGCCAAGGATACTGTCGTAGTTTCCATCTTCAAGCTTTTCGAATTCTATTCCTGCCTGTTTTATCATCATAGCCAGTTCGCGGGTAGTGAGCACATAATCAACATCTTTAAATCCTGAGTCGCGCATTTCGGAGCGATTGCATTCGAATTTTTTAGCAGTACACGGCATAATAGATACCACTACCATGTTTTCGGCTTTGATATTGATTTTATCGGCGTAGTATGTTTTGGCTAAGGCACCAAACATTTGCTGGGGCGATTTACAGGTCGAAAGGTTGTCGAGCAAACCGGGGTACATGTGTTCCTGGAATTTTACCCAGCCCGGTGAACAGGATGTCATCATGGGCAGTTTAACAGTTTCATCCTTATCAACCAACGCTTTTTTGAGCCTGGTCAGCAATTCGGTACCTTCTTCCATGATGGTTAGGTCGGCAGTAAAATCGGTATCCAGTACTTTGTTGAATCCCATTTTACGGAGCGCTGAAACCATTTTGCCTGTAACGCGTATGCCTGGGTCTAATCCCAGATCTTCGCCCAGCGCTACCCGGGTGGCTGGTGCAGTTTCAACAACCACGAATTTGTTGGGATCGTAAATGGCATGCCATACGTCCTCAATATAGTTACGTTCATACAATGCGCCGGTCGGGCAACGGTTGATACATTGCCCGCAGTTGGTACAAACCACATCATTGAGAGGCTTATTCATGAAAGTAGTAATTACCTGGTGATCGCCTTTATTGGCAACCGCCAGGGCGCAGACCGACTGAAGTTCGGCGCAGGTGCGCACACAACGCTGGCAACGGATACATTTGCTTGCATCTTTACTGATAGAAGGGGATGAAATGTCGCGGATTTTATCTTTGGCTTTAACCAGGTCGATAAAGATATGATCGCCAAAACGGTATTCCGAAGCAAGTTCCTGTAACTCGCAGTGCCCGTTTTTGAAACATTTTGTACAATCGGCGTTATGTTCTGATAGTAAAAGTTCGAGTATATGTTTGCGCGCAATCCGTACTTTTTCACTGTTTGTGTTCACCTCCATGCCTTCTGACACCGGCGTGGCGCATGATGCGGCCAGCAGTCGTGCCCCTTTTACCTCAACCACGCATACGCGGCAGTTACCGGCAACGGTCAGGTCGGGATGATTGCAAAGCGTTGGTATACGGAAATTCAGACGTTTGGCAGCTTCCAGAATGGTAGTGCCTTCTTCAACCTGTATGGGTGTATTGTTTATTTTAAGGTTAACCATATATTTACTCATAGTCAGATTCTCCTATGTTTGGGTTTTAAAGCTGGGTTAGTAAATGATTTCTTCGCGAAAGTTGTCGACAATAGAAGTAAACGGATTGGCCACAGATTGTCCCAAACCGCATTTGGCAGCTATTTTCATGGTTGAGGTCAATCGTTTCAGATCATCGAGATAAGTGGGTGGGCGTTCGCCTTTTTTTACAGCTTCAATCCCTTTGAGCAATTGCTGACATCCGATTCGGCATGGTGTGCATTGTCCGCACGATTCTTCAGTAAAAAACTCAAGGTAGTCGTGCAGTACATTGTACATGGATCGGCTTGAGTTAAAAATCATCATCGATCCGCCGGTAGGAATACCTTCGAAACCAATAATGGTATCGTTAAATTTCTTACGAGGTACACAATGACCTGATGCACCACCAACCTGTATAGCTTTGGTATCGCCATCGCCAAATTCCTCTACGAAATCCTTGAGCGGCATGCCTAGTTCGAGTTCGTAAATGCCGGCAATAGGAGTATCGCCTGAAACTGAGAATACTTTTGATCCCCTTGAGTCCTTGGTTCCCAGAGCCTTAAATTGTTCGGGGCCCATGCGGCATATTTCGGAGGTATACACCAGGGTTTCAACATTGTTGATTACTGTAGGTTTGTTGTTGTAGCCGGCAACAGTGGGATAAGGAGGTTTGTTCCTGGGCTCACCCCGCTTACCTTCCATGGATTCGAAAAGTGCAGATTCTTCGCCACAAACATAAGCTCCGCTTCCTGAACGCAGGTATATCTGAAAGTCGACTTTTAAATCGCGAAGCTGCTTGTTGAAAAATTCAATTTTTTTATCGAGCGCTTTTAGCATAAAATTATACTCACCCCGAACATACATGTAGCCTTCGTGAGCTCCGATCACAAAACCGCAGATGGTCATTCCTGCAAATATTTTTTCGGGTACACGATCAAGGATTTCGCGGTCTTTGAAAGTTCCGGGCTCGCCTTCATCGGCATTGCAGATCACGTATTTTGTATCGGAGTCCTCGTTGCGGCAGAATTTCCATTTCAGTCCGGTAGGAAAGCCTGCTCCACCGCGGCCTTTCAGGCCTGAGTCAATCATATCGAGGATTATATTTTCGGGCGTTTTTTTTATGGTTTTTTCAACAACCTGAATGGGTGTGCATTTATCGTCCCAACCGAAAATGATATCTATTTTCTTTAATTGCTTCTGTTCCATGAGATTCGTGATTTCTAACTTGAGTACTAATTGGTTTTTTTAGAAAAATCTTCAATGATTTCGATGGCTTTTTCCGGGGTCATAGAAGGGAAAACCTCATCGTTAATTAGCAGAACGGGGCCTTTGTGGCACCAGCCGAGGCAATTGGCAGTGAGTAGCGTAAACTTTTTGTCGTGGGTAGTTTCCCCCACTTTAACCATCAGGTGATCTTCAATGGCCCTGATGATGGCATCTTTGCCCTGCATGTGGCAGGAAATAGTTTTACATACCCGCAGAATATTTTTCCCCCTGGGCTTTGTATCCAGGAATGTGTAAAACGAAGCTGTGCCATACACATCCGCGGCTGAAAGATCCAACTCGCGGGCCACGGCAATCATTGCTTCTTCAGAAAGAAATTTTTCCCGGGCAACTACCCCCTGTAATACGGGCATTAAAGCATTTCGTGTTTTTCCATGCTTTTCAACCAGTTCATGAATTAAAACTTCGGTGTTTGTCATTTTGTTAGGGTTTGGTTGTAATTACTTGAATAGTACCAGTATACATTGTTAATCAATTCACAACAGACATTGTAAAGATATGTATCTTCAATTAATTTTCAGTGATTTACGGTTTGTTTTTTTTGTGCAAGATTGTAATTTATATTCTTTCTAAAAAGCTTGCGTAATGTGAAGAATGTCAATATGTAAATACATTTTTAGATATATAAATTTTCGTATTCTTCGGCAGAAAAGTTAATTTTGCTTCCCGGAGGTATTATGACATACAGATATTTTATCACACTCGCATATAACGGACTGGCTTACAGTGGCTGGCAAATACAGCCTAATGGAGTTACTATTCAGCAATGGATAGAGAACGGACTTGCTGCCATTGCCGGTTTAAACACAGGGGTTACCGGTTGTGGTCGCACGGATGCGGGAGTTCATGCTTCTCAGTTTTATGCGCATTTTGATCATCAGGACGCATTTTCAGCATCGGAACTCGAACATCTTGCACTTAGACTGAACCGTTACCTGCCGCAAGATATTGTTGTGTTTAAAATTGCTCCGGTGATACCTGGTGCGCATGCCCGATTCAGTGCGTTATGGCGGGAATATGAGTATTTAGTTATCAGGCATAAGGATCCTTTTCGTTTTCAGCAGGCTTATTTTGTGCATGGCGAATTAAATGTTGAAGCCATGAATTATGCAGGGAATCTATTAAAAGGCAAGCATGATTTCCAGAGTTTCAGTAAAGTTAATACCCAGGTGAATAATTTTGTTTGCGACATACATTCAGCTAAGTGGGAAGAAAAAGC
>CAYNVK010000042.1:0-13697 GCA_964400395.1 uncultured Lentimicrobiaceae bacterium
CCCAAGACCCCATCCTTAAAAGGGATGTGCTCTACCTGCTGAGCTAGCGAATCATTCTCGTTGATTTGAGGGTGCAAAGGTACATCTTTCTTTTAATTGTGCAACAAAAAATGAAAATATTTTTCTTAATTCTTACTCCTATGCCTTTATGCTATTAGTATTCAGGAGTTTGTTGCCAATTTTAAATTTTACGAATTGCTCATCTCACAAATGAATTTATCATAGATTTAAATTCAACCTTCAGTGAACTTTATAAACGTAATATTCCTTTCCCTTCCCTTAATATTGTCACATTTCCATCCGTGCAATCTAACACTGTCGAGGGAATATTGCCGCCCATTCCTGCGTCTATTACCATGTCGACACTGTTCGAAAATTTCTCATAAATCAATTCAGGATCGGTCGTATATTCAATAATATCATCATCGTCATGCACAGACGTCGACATGAAAGGGTTTCCAAGCATCCGGACTATTTCAAGGGTAATCGGATTGTTAGGTATCCTGATGCCTACGGTCTTTCTTTTACTCTGAATATGACGTGGTACATTATTGCTGGCATTCAAAATAAATGTAAAAGGTCCAGGAAGATTTGCCTTCATCACTTTAAAAATGCTGTTCTCAATTGGTTTACAATAATCAGACAAGTGACTAACATCAGAACAAATAAATGAAAAAGTTGACTTTGCCGGCTTAATTCCTCTTAAATTGCAGATTTTATCTATGCTTTTACTTTTGAAAATATCGCAGCCTATGCCGTAAATAGTATCAGTCGGATACACAATAATTCCACCATCGCGTAAACACTCCACAACCATTCGTAATTGTTTTTCGTTGGGGTTCTCGGGATAAATCTTAATAAGCAACGCCATAATAAGTTTTTTTGAGATGTGTATTCTGCAAGCAAAAAAGCCGGGACAATTCCGTTTGTCTATCCCCAAATACCCGGATTAATTACCTTACAAGTTCATTTTGAATTCCTGCAATTAAATTGCATTTCTGAAAAGAAGGCCTTAAAATGATTTTTAACAAAGTTAGTACCTTTTAGCATCGGTGAACCAATATTTTTCTCATTAAGTTTTCCAAATACAAATTGTTGGCAAAGGATGCTTTATATAAACGTTTTACGCAAATATGTATTTGGATGTTTCGTGATTAGTTCCTGGATTTATTATGGATGAAAAGTAATATTGAAGATATTTCAAACAACGCATAAATATCTGTTATAATCAATGTAAATTTGCTCTCTTAAAAAATAAGATTGTATGGCGGGGAACAAATATGCAGTGATTGGCATCGGGCAATTTGGAAAAGCTATTGCCAAAGCTATTTCTGCAAAGGGTTACGAGGTAATGGCGATTGACAGTGATTCTGAGATTATTGATAATATCAGTAATGATGTTGCATATGCTGTTGCACTCGATGCAACCGATAAGAGGGCTTTGCAGGGGCAAGGCATTGAAGATTTTGATGCCGTTGTGGTTGCTATTGGTTCTGACTTTGAACAGAGGTTACTTTGTGCTTCTATCTTACTCGACCTGAATGTGAAACGCATCATTACCCGTGCCAACGGGGAAGCCCAACGGATAATACTCGAAAAGATGGGTATTACCGAGGTACTTTCGCCGGAAGAGGAAGTAGGAATTATTGTGGCTGAACGTATGCTGAATCCAAATATCGTCAGTTACTTGCAACTGCCCGATAATCATCGTGTTGTTGAGCTGCTCAGCCCCAAAAACTGTATAAATAAAACTTTTGGAGAAATTGATTTGCGCGATAAATACAAACTCAGCTTAATAACCATTAAAGAGGAGTTGCGTATAATTAAGGATGGAAAAGAAATAATTGAACATCATATTATTGGTGTCCCCGATTCAAAGCAATCACTGCAAGCTACCGACAGGCTGGTGATATTTGGCCATGTTCATGATATTGACAGGTTTCTTGAGATAAACACCTAGTATATGCTGAAGGACAGGGTTTTCCAGGTCAGGGAGTTTATAAATATTCGTCTTTACACGCATCGGATATATGTAATGCGGGCATTGCACATTGCCAGTGTTATTGTATCACTAATTACCATTGCAGCCATCATATATCAGCATGGATATCGTCAGACTCCTTACAGCCTGAATCTTACGGAGAACATCATTGGAATTAGCCTGGTTTTTTATGTATTGAAATTTCTGATCAGGATTTTTTATGAATTTCACCCGGTTGATTTTATTAAGAGCAATAGATTTGAAGCCTATTTATTGGCGCTTATAGCTATCGATCAGTTTGTCAGCTGGTTTACCGGTGATCATATCGTTCAGCAGCTCATGCAGTTGGTTGGATTTCCGGGAATCCATACATATTATAATCTCTTCATCCAGTTTTACTTTTTCATCATAATCAGTGTTGAGCTTGGCAAGGCAGGACGATTTATCGATTATGTAAAAATTGGTCCTTCAGGGCTGTTGGCGCTCTCTTTTATATTTATCATCCTTTCCGGAACAGGCTTGCTTTTATTGCCCGAAATGACTGTTTCAGGTATCAGTGCTATTGATGCTTTGTTTACATCAACCAGTGCATGTTGCGTTACAGGCCTTGTAGTTGTTGACACTGCAACCTGTTTCACGCTGAAAGGCAAAACCATTATCATGCTTTTAATCCAGGTGGGTGGATTGAATATTATTTCATTTGCTACTTTATTTGCCACATTTTATCGCAATTCAGCTGGTGTTCGGATGCAATCACTGATTAAGGATATGGTGTCGGCCGACAAACTCAGCAATACAAGGATTTTGCTTCAAAAAGTATTTTTGTACAGCATCTTTATCGAGCTTGTAGGTGCATTTTTGCTTTATATAACCTGGCCTAATGAAATGATGTTTAAAGGAATAGGAGAAAAAATGTACTTTTCAGTTTTTCATTCAGTTTCAGCATTTAATAACGCGGGATTTGGATTATTTACTGACAACCTTTACGACATAACGGTGCGCCACGCATATAACCTGCAACTTGTAATTGCGGCACTCATTTTCTTTGGAGGGATCGGGTTTTTGGTGCTTGAAGATATTTTTGGAATCCGGAATATCAAAGAGAGGCACAAACTGAAATGGAAAAAACTTCAAACACATTCACGGATAGCACTGCATACCTCAGCGTACCTGGTTTTAACCGGCGCTATCGTTTTTTACCTTGTTGAATACAGGCATTCTATTTCAGGATATGGGATTTATGGAAGCATTGTTTCATCAATATTTCAATCTGTAACCTGTCGCACTGCAGGGTTTAATACGGTTGATTTTACGCATCTCGGGCAGCCGGTATTGATTTGTATGATGTTCCTGATGTTTGTTGGTGCATCGCCGGGTTCGACCGGAGGTGGGATTAAAACAACAACCTTTTCGGTAATTATACGATCAGCCATCAGCACAATTAAAGGCCGGAAAAATGTGGAAATTGTAAAACGTACGATTTCGAGTGAGACTATACACAAAGCCTACTCAATAGCAATGTTTTCTATATCGTTGATATTTATTTCCACATTTATGCTTTCAATAACCGAACCGGATAAAAATTTTATAAACTTGCTTTTTGAGGAGATTTCGGCGTTCGGTACAGTTGGGCTTTCAACCGGCATAACATCAACGCTGAGTTATGCAGGCAAAGTTATTATTATACTTACCATGTATATCGGCAGGATCGGAACATTAACCCTGGCGCTGGCGCTTACCAAACGGATAATTTATACCAAATACAGGTATTCCGAAATCAATGTGCTTGTTGGTTAGCTTATGTTTTCAACTAGAATTTTCAATTGAAATAATGAAACTGGTAAAAACAAAAAAGAGAGGAATAATCCCTCTCTTTTAAGTGTTTTTTAATTATTTATAAGAAAAAATAATGCCGTTTGATCTTTACAGGGCTAAAATATAATTTCCTGATTAATTAACTGTAAAAATCATTGTTAAAATATGTTAACGAAAAACAAATTGATTATTCGTCGATATCTTTATCTGCAGTTTTTTCCTTATCGTCTTCTTCTTCGTCACGCTCATCTGTTTCTTTTAAATCAAGTGCAGTGTCGAAAAAGTCTTCATCCTTATCAGTTTTTGTATCAATCTTTACCGGTACTTTTATCAAGTAACTTGCCTCATCGGTATCGAGTGTTATGGCATAAAAAAATGATCCACCAGCCTGGGGTACTTTAATTGTATTATTGATCCAGCCCAAAGGATATTTCTTACGAATAGCCTCCATTAATTCAGGGGAGACATTGGCATAGTTGATTATCAGTTTTTTACGATTAGCCTGCATTGTTCTAGCTGATTTTTATTCGAATTGGTGCCACAATTATACGGCAGAAAAATAAAAAATCATATTTTTTTTGATAAATTAACAAGTTTTTTTGTCTGATTGAAATTCTATTTAACTTTAACCAGCACGATACCAGTCCGGTTTGTGGAATAAACACTTAATCGGTTTGTTGATGTGGTTTCATCGAAACGGGTACTATATACCATATCTTCATTTACTCTTCCGTGTCCTCCAAAGTTAACATGATCAGTATTGAGTACAATCTTATAGTCACCAGCCTGGGGCACCGTAAACTCATATCCGGGTATTGATCCGGTGGTGTGAAAGTTGAAAAGAAAAATGAGTCCGGCCCGTTCAAAAACCAGGCATTTGTTATTCTCGTCGCAGTTTAGTTGGTTGGCATACAGTGTACTTAAGAGTTTAGCATCTCTCACGAGTTTTATCATTGCCCGATCGAAATCAGACAGATAGTGATATCGCAAAAGCGGATTATCCATCAGTGACCATTGCCGGCGGGCATACTTGTAACTCCAGTCGTTTCCTTCTCGCGGAAAGTCAATCCACTCGGGGTGTCCAAATTCATTTCCCATAAAATTAAGGTAAGCCTGGCCTCCAAGTGCTACCGTTATAAGCCTGAGCATTTTATGCAGTGCTATTCCGCGCTCAACAACCATATTTTCATCGGACGAACGCATGTTGAAATACATCTCTTTGTCCATTAGCCTAAAAGCTATGGTTTTATCACCTACCAGTGCCTGATCGTGCGATTCGCAATAACTCACAGTTTTAACATACGGAAGCCTGTCGTTGAGCACCTGCCAGATTTCGCCCATGCTCCATTGTTCATCAGTGTAATCTTTGAGATATTTGATCCAGAAATCAGGGATACCCATACCCAGCCTGTAATCAAATCCGATACCTCCGTCGTTAACCGGAGATGCCAATCCCGGCATGCCCGACACATCTTCGGCTATGGTTACGGCCTTCGGATTAATGATATGGCTCAAATGATTGGCCAGGGTAAGGTATGTAACTGCATCGTATTCAACACCCTGGTTAAAGTATTTATCGATGTTATCAATAGGTTCATCGCCATGGTGGAAATAGAGCATGGATCCAACGCCATCAAACCTGAACCCGTCGAAATGAAATTCTTTTAACCAATACCTGATGTTCGATAGCAAAAATTGTAAAACTTCTGTCTTCCCGTAATCAAATAGCTTAGAATCCCAGTTTGGATGTTCGCCTCGGGCGCCGGCATGGAAATATTGTGTCTCGCTGCCATCGAAAAGGTTTAGTCCCTCGTTCAGGTTTTTAACAGTATGCGAATGCACCAGGTCCATAATTACGGCTATGCCCATATCATGGGCCGTTTTAATGAGCAATTTCAGGTCTTCAGGTGTACCGAACCTTGATGATGGCGCAAAAAAGCTTGAGACATGATAACCAAAGGAGCCATAATAAGGATGCTCCTGTATGGCCATGAGCTGAACTGCATTATACCCCGCTTTTTTAATGCGTGGAAGTATATTTTCAGTAAATTCGTTGTAGGTGCCGATTCCTTCTTTTTCCTGCGCCATGCCTACATGCGCCTCGTAAATAAATAAATCGCCCTGTTTGCTTATATCGAATTGATCATTCTGCCAGTCGAAATCAGGTGAAAACCACAACTGCCCGCTGAAGTTTTTGGTGTCCTCATCCTGAATAACCCTCCTGATATATGCCGGAATTCGAAGTTGGTCGCCTATCTTGCTTTTTACCAGAACTTTGATTTTGCTTCCATGGGTAAATACCGAGCCATAGTAGCTGGCGTTCAGCTTAATTTCCCATATGCCATTCTCCTTTTTTTGCAGGGGATGAGAGTATTGATTCCAATGGTTGAAATCACCCGTTAAAAATAGCCCATGTGCGGCCGGGGCCCATTCGCGGTATACCCAGCAGTTTTCGCCGGGGATAAATGAAATGCCCATGTATTCGTAAGCAGTGGCAAACTTCTCAATACTTTCGGAGATACTTTCGATGTACTCCAGCTTTGCACTGAACCTGTTATGTCGGGCAATTATATCATCGGCTGCCTGCTTCAGCCATGGATCCTGTTCGATGATTCTGGGTAATTTTTCCGGATTTTCCATATTGGGGTGTCATTATTAACATGTTCGAAATTTCAATCCTCCAAGGTAATAAATTCTGGCCAGCATTTCTTTTAGAACTGAAAATTAATCAATTTTGCTCATTTAAAAGTTTGATAATCAGTCCACAGGGAAATAGATATTTGTCTGCCACCTGCTGGTATCTGCCATAAGGCTGGGCCGGGTAACATATTCTTCCCACAAGGGCCCGGTAACACGAACATCATTATCGTTAATATATTTCTGCATAGCATTGTATGCTGCCGATATATGCCTGTAAGGACCTTCATAATTTGTCATGATAGTTTTCTGTACCCTGCGGGTGGTACAAAAAATACCTTCTGGTGTTACTACAACCGATGCAACAGGTATACATGCTTCAATATCAATTACTTTGCCTGAAAATGAGTGAAAAACAGCAATTGGCGAACCGGTAGGAGGGAGGCTCCTTGAATTGAGAAACAGGGATAGCTTTTCATACATTTTTGATAGTTTAACCGCGATGGTAGCTGCAGAAGCTGTATCCCGCACCGAAACCAATACCCGCTCTGGTACTTCGAAATCAAGAATTTCGAATCCATCCACTTTTTCCGAACCCATAACAAGCAAATCAAGATCGGATAATCCTTTTTCAAGATCGGGACCAATTAACCGATCAGAGAATAAACCAATCCATCGTGATAATGGATTCATTCCGAGATCACTTTCGATACTCCAGCTTACTTTTGTTTTTGTTCCTGATTCCTTTAGCCTGAAAAAAGCGGCAGATTTACCATGATCATTGAAATCAATAATTACCCTCAAGGAATCATATGGCACTGACGACATGATAGTTAAAGTTCCTGAACCAATGTTTTTGTCATGGCTTATCCATTTTAACGATGATCCTGCACCTGCTTTCGGACCGCTGTAAATTAACTGCATACTTGTATCCGATTGCAGGAGTGGCGACCATTGTTTCCATTTATCCAAGGCATTGATCCAGGCGAAAATTCTGTAAGGCCTTGCTTGTATAATCAAACTCCTCTCAACACAAACTTTGCGTGGTAATATCAGCCCCGTTGCAGCAGCAAAAAGTATAATACAAAGCAAAAAAAGAAGTATACGCCTGAGTATTTTCATTGCACTATTGCTGATTTGCTATGTAAAAATACAAATTATTGAACAGATTTTCCCGGAGTACACTTAATTGTAATAATTATCACAAAACCACTTATAAATTTCCTTTCTGGAACGATAATTGATTAATTTTGATTACGAACTCAAAAAACAACCCTATGAAAAGACTACTTTTTATAACTCTTGTGGCAATTTCCTTATTTACAGTATCCTGTACAAAAGAAAGCGGAAATGCTAATATTATGACCGTCGATTTTAATGTGCAGAGCGGCGAATGGGTACAGTATGGAACCTCCGGACAAGAAGGATTTGGATATGCCGTAGATCTCGATTTCCCCGAGATAACAAATAACGTGATAGAACACGGAATGGTAACGCTTTACATTAAACGTGATAATGTATGGACGTCAGTACCTTTCAATTATTTCTACCAATCAAATGATGGAATTAACTACGAAGGAGGGTATTTTTATTCGATGAAACCAGGTGTTTTTTCAATTGACTATTATGAAAGTGACCACTACACGCAAAATCCAGGAAACCAGATTTTCAGGTTGGTCATCGTTCAGCCAATTTAATAAGGAAGGTATTCAGAAAAAGCTTCGCAATGCGAGGCTTTTTTTTTGTAAGTTAGTGGATCGGGAAATGTGAATTTTCCTGCTGTTTTGAAAAAATCAACTTTCACAATTACAGTTATATGGAGAGAGAAACAAAAATTGAATGCCCCAATTGCGGCACCGAAATTAATGTAAATGAAATACTATATCATCAACTCGAAGATGATTTCAAAAAACGCTATACAGCCCAGCTTGCCGAGGAAAAGAAAAAATATGACGCCGAACTTGTAATCCTGAACCAGCAAAAAGAAGAGTTTGAAAAAAAGAAACAAAAAGAGAATGAACTTTTCCAGGAAAAATTACAATCAAAACTTCGTGAAGAACGGCAACTCATTGAAAAACAGCTCAAATTAAAAATTGCGGAAGAGCAGGCCGAGCAATTTTCGGTAATGCAAACAGAACTTAAGGAACAATCGGAGAAACTCAAGGAGCTAAGCAGGAGTAAAGCTGAAATTGAGCGCCTGAAGCGGGAAAAAGATGAACTGAAAGAAAATGTGTTGGCCGAAGCTGAAAAAGCGATCAATCTGAAGCTGATCGAAGAAAGAGAAAAGATAAGGAAGATTGAATCGGATCGCAATGAGTTGGCAATTAGGGAATTGCAAAAACAATTAGAGGATCAGAAAAAGCTTACCGAAGAAATGAAACGCAAACAGGAGCAAGGCTCCATGCAGTTGCAGGGCGAGGTACAGGAACTTGCCATCGAGGAATGGCTTACAGCCAATTTCCCGTTGGATACCATTGAAGAAATTAAGAAAGGTGCACGAGGAGGCGATTGCATTCAAACCGTGAACACCCGTACCCGGCAAAATTGTGGCACCATATATTACGAAAGCAAGCGTACAAAAGATTTTCAGCCAAGCTGGATTGAAAAGTTTAAGGGCGACATCCGCGAAAGAGGCTCAAATATTGGAGTTCTTGTAACCGATGTACTGCCATCAGATATGGATCGCATGGGGTTGAAAGATGGTATCTGGATATGTACATATGACGAATTTAAAGGACTTTGCAAAGTACTGAGGGAAGCTTTAATACAGATCAGTAATGCTACTGTTTCGCAGGAAAATAAAGGCGATAAAATGAGTCTGCTGTACGATTTCCTGACAAGCAATACTTTCAGGCTGCAAATTGAAGCCATAGTTGAAGGATTTACTCAAATGCAGGCTGACCTGGACAGTGAAAAACGAGCCATGCAGCGAATCTGGAAAATGCGTGAAAAACAGCTCGAAAAAGTAATTACCAATACAATTGATATGCACGGATCCATCAAAGGAATTGCCGGAAGTGCAATTCAGGATATCAAGCAGTTAAATATGCCTTACACTGATTTGCTGCCAGAAAGTTCAGAGATTTAAAGCGGCTGAATTTCATTTTTCCTTCACAAGTCTACATGATCATTTAATTTTTCGATTCTCAGGGACTTAACCTGGGTGCAGATTTGCCGATGCATTTTGGTAGCTGATCCGGTAAAAAGATATTTGCTCATTTAGCCCATAATTAATATTATGTTAAATAGCAAATATTAAATAGAAGAGCCTGGCAAAACCAGGCTCTTCTATTTAAACCAATATACCAGGTATATTATAGGTTGTTCAATTTTTCATTTACAGCACCCAGTTTCTGAGTCATATTCAAACGGGTATAAATTTCTTTCAGCGACACCAGTGTGTTTTTATCTTTAGGCTGCAAAGTTTCGCAAGTTTCAAGATATGGTAAAGCCAGATTCAGGTAACTGTTTCCGTCAGCAAGCATTTTTTCATATTTAGCAGTTTCGCTGATCGGGAGTTTATTGGCTTCGTTGATAACTTCTCCCCCTTTGTTAAAATAAAGCGCGCCCAGGTTAAATACTGCATCAAAGAAATTAGGATCAACTGCAATAGTTTCTTTATAAGCTTTTACGGCTTCGTTGAAGTATTTTTCTCTTTCGTCGGCCGGAAGTTTGGTGTCATTTTTAAGCAGGTCGTAGGTTACGCCAACTGCATACAATACCGATACATTGTTTGGTTCTTTTTCCTTGGCAACCATAAGGCTGTTAATGGCCTTTGCATGGTTGTTGGTTGAAATGTACATATTGGCTTCGGTGATCACAAGGTCAGTGTTTCCCGGGAAAACAGCTTTACCCTGGTTAATAACTGCTGAACCTTTTTCGAGGTCGCCTTTATCTTTGTAAAGCATTGCAAGCGAAGTGTATACGCTAACTTCTTTCATTTTTATGTCAACCAGGTACTGGTATTTTGCAATTGCCTGATCGAGGAAAGCTTTGTCAGCAGCAGCTTTTTTCTCCAAACAAAGTGCTTCGCCATAGTTTGCTAAAGTATCGATAATGTGGTTTTCATTGCTGATAGCAACAGTTTTCTGGAAGTTTGCAAGTCCTTTATCGTAATCGTTCTGCTGGAAGAATGTGATACCTGTGTTAAAATATTCACTTCCTACAAGTTTCAGTTTAGCAGCAATTTCCGATTTCATGCTTTCTTTCACGTCAATTGTACGTGCTTTTATAAATGATTCGTAAGCCAAATCAAGTGCATTGGGAACGATGGGCGACTGAATACCTTTTTCTTTAGGAATTTCGTTGATGGCCTCAACTTTACCATCAGCACTCATGGTGAGTGCCAGGTTCATGTCATTGTAAATCATCACTTCATTTCCACCTGATTTTTCAGTTGAATTAGGTTCGCCAAGAGCACCAAGCAGTTCAAGTTTATTCATGCCTTTCTGAACTTTCTCTCTTTTGGGAGTCAGAAGATGAATATCCAGGTAGATGTTTCCTCTGTTGAACCAAACTTTTGCATCAGTTTCAGCTTCAGGATAAGCAATGGCTTTTTCTATTAACTCTTTTGCTTTAGCCAGGTCATTTTTATTCCAGGCGCTGGATGCTGCATTTTTGTCTTTCTTAAATTGAGCGAAAGCTCCACTTACCAGCATAATTAGGGTAAATAAAACAAGGGTTCTTTTCATTTCCTTAATTTTTAATGTTTAATTGTTTCTTTGAGTTAGTGTTATTTTAATATGAATTGGGTATTTCAATTTATTCTTCATTCTTTTCAGTAGTGTTGATGTCTTCCGAAGTTTCGTCCTCACCTTCAATTTCTGATGTTACATCATCCGTAATTTCAGCATCTTCGGTTTCAACCAGCTCGCATTCAACTTTAGCTACAGCGGCAATTCCATCGTCATCTTTCAGATTTATGAGTCGTACTCCCTGGGTTGCACGTCCCATCACTCTCAATTCGCTTACTCCCATCCTGATAATGATTCCTGAAAGGTTAATGATCATCAGGTCGTCAGTATCTGTAACATTCTTGATCGCAATCAGACTTCCGGTTTTCTCGGTCACATTAATGGTTTTTACACCTTTGCCTCCCCGGTTGGTTACCCTGTAATCTTCGAGGTCGGAACGTTTACCATATCCTTTTTCCGATACAACCAGAATGGACTCATCAGCACTATTAACACATATCATGCCAATTACTTCATCGTCCTTCCCTCCTAGTGTTATACCCCTTACACCTGTAGCGGTACGTCCCATCGGGCGGACGGTTGATTCGTTGAAACGGATTGCCCTGCCACTACGCAAAGCCATAAGCACTTCGCTGGTTCCGCTGGTAAGCCTTGCTTCGAGTAACTGGTCGCCTTCGTTTATGTTTATTGCATTTATTCCATTCTGGCGTGGACGCGAATAAGCTTCGAGCGAGGTCTTTTTGATGGTTCCCTTCTTGGTGCAAAGAATAATGTAGTTGTTATTCACATACTCTTCGTCTTTCAGATCTTTCAGGTTGATGATGGCTCTAACTTTGTCATCGGCTTCAATATTCAGCATATTCTGAATAGCCCTGCCTTTCGAAGTTTTTCCGCCTTCAGGAATTTCGTAAACCCTGAGCCAGAAGCACTTACCTTTTTCGGTAAAGAAAAGCATGTAGTTGTGAGCCGTAGCAATATAAAGGTGTTCCAGGAAGTCTTCGTCACGTATGTCGGATCCCCTGGCGCCACGCCCTCCCCTGCTCTGCCGGCGATATTCCGAAAGCGGGGTACGCTTCATGTAACCCATATGGGATATGGTAATTACAACAGCTTCATCGGCAATGGTATCCTCTATTCTGAAATCTTTCGAATTAAGTTCGATACGGGTTTTGCGTTCGTCGCCATATTTCTCTTTAACCTCAAGGAGTTCGTTTTTAATAATTTCGAACTGTAGGGTTTCATTGGCAAGCACTTCGAGGTAATATGCAATGATTTTCATCAGTTCAGCATATTCTTCCTTCAGTTTTTCTCTTTCGAGGCCTGTTAATCGCTGCAAACGCATATCCAGGATGGCTTTAGCCTGGATATCGCTCAGTGTAAAGCGTTCCATCAGCTTAACCCTTGCCTCATCGGGCGAAGCAGCAGCCCTGATAATTGCAATTACTTCATCAATATTATCCAGTGCAATCAGTAAGCCTTCGAGTATATGTGCACGTTTCTGTGCTTCAGCAAGTTCGAAACGTGTACGCCTCAGGATTACCTCGTGGCGATGATCGATAAAGTGGGCGATGAGCTGTTTGAGATTAAGCTGGTAAGGGCGGCCCTTTACAAGTGCAATTGCATTAGTGCTGAAAGACGTTTGTAAGCCTGTGTATTGATAAAGTTTATTTAATACAACATTTGATACCGCATCTTTTTTCAGTTCATAAACAATACGCAACCCGCTCCTATCGCTTTCGTCGCGTATATCGTGTATGCCTTCAATCTTTTTCTCATTAACAAGGTCGGCAGTTTTTTTAATCATTTCTGCCTTGTTCACCTGGTATGGAATTGAGGTAACCACGATAGCTTCGCGACCTTTTTCATCAGTTTCGAATGTGGATTCACCACGCATTACCAATCGGCCCCGACCGGTTTCGTAAGCTTCACGTACACCTTCGTATCCATAAATAATACCGCCCGTTGGGAAATCGGGAGCCTTGATGTATTTCATCAGGTCTTCGATAGAGATTTCCCTGTCATCAATATATGCAATGCAACCATTTATTACCTCGGTAAGATTGTGCGGCGGAATATTGGTTGCCATACCTACAGCTATACCGGAGGTACCGTTAATGAGCAACTGTGGTATTTTAGCAGGTAAAACTGTTGGCTCTTCGAGGGTGTCGTCGAAATTCAACTGGAAATCGACTGTTTCCTTCTCAATATCGGCCAATAGTTCTTCGGCCAATTTGCGGAGCCTCACCTCGGTATAACGCATAGCAGCCGGGCTATCGCCATCAATTGAACCAAAGTTACCCTGTCCGTCGACAAGAGGGTATCTCAGCGACCATTCCTGAGCCATACGAACCATTGCATCGTAAACCGATGAATCGCCGTGTGGGTGGTATTTACCAAGCACTTCCCCTACAATACGGGCCGATTTCTTATAAGATCTGTTCGAAAGTACCCCCAGGTCAAGCATTCCGTATAATACCCTGCGGTGAACTGGTTTTAAACCATCGCGTACATCGGGCAACGCGCGTGATACAATTACCGACATCGCATAATCGATGTAGGCGCCTTTCATT
>CAYNVK010000043.1:0-13694 GCA_964400395.1 uncultured Lentimicrobiaceae bacterium
CGCCCATCGCCTACCACCCATCGCCCTTCACCCTTCGCCCATCCCCTTGTCTCCCCATCCCCGTGTCCCCCTGTCTCTCCCATCACCATCATCATTCGATCACCTCTTTCTAATATTAGTTTTTATTATATAAGTGATTGATATTAAGCTGTTAATATTCTATATGGCTGAATTATTATACTCAGTACTGTTTTGCCGATTTGTTTTCAGGTTTTAGCGAATATTCCTGCAGGTAGGCAGAATTGGCCGTGCGCAGCAAGGTCTGATCGGTTGAAAAATCGTTAAAATGTACTTATTTTGTAACATTTCGACGACTTCACCGTCATAATCCAAAACAAATATATGTTCCGACGAATACTTTTTCTGCTTCTTGTTGCAATCCCTTTCTGCTCGTTCGCCCAAACTAAAAGCTATACCACTCAAAAACTTGCTTCAGGAGCTCCCGGTATTGATGGCAAATTAGATGATGAATGCTGGAAACAGGCAACCTGGGAAGGCAATTTCACGCAGTTTGAGCCGTACGAAGATTCAATGCCCAGCCAGAAAACGAATTTTGCCATTTTATACGATGACAACAACCTTTATATTGCCATAAAAGCATACGATACCGAACCGGATAAAATTAACAAACGTCTTTCGCGCCGCGACGATGACGATGGCGATCGGGTCGGGATTGTAATCGACAGTTATGAGGACAAGCTTACCGGTTTCGGATTTTTTGTAACTGCAGCCGGCTCAAAAGTGGATATCATTTATACCAATGATAATAACGAGGATGACAGCTGGGATCCGATCTGGTATGTAAAAACCTCAATGGATGCCGAAGGCTGGAATGCCGAAATGCGTATTCCGCTGTCGCAACTTCGTTTCACCAAAAAGGATCGGTATGAGTGGGGCTTTGATGTTGCCCGCTTTGTATTTCGCAAAAACGAAACGTCATTATGGAAGCCGTTGCACAAGAGTTCAAATAAACTGGTGAGCGATTTTGGCGTTCTTGAAGGCATTCACGACATTTCGCCCAAAAAAGATATTGAGCTTTTCCCTTTTGCATTGGGCAAGATTACCCGCGACGAAAAAGAAGAAGGAAATCCTTTTGCCACCGGGAAAGACCAGAGTGCTTCAGCAGGTCTGGATGGCAAAGTGGCTATCACCAACGACCTGACATTGAATTTCACGGTTAATCCCGATTTCGGGCAGGTTGAGGCCGATCCCTCCCAGGTTAATCTTTCGGCATTTGAGTCGTTTTACCCCGAGAAACGCCCTTTCTTTATCGAAGGCCGTAATATTTTTAATTTCAGGATGACATCGGGCGATGGCGATGGTTCGAGCACAGGCATGTTTTATTCGCGCCGCATCGGGCGATCACCCCATTTTTCGCCCGACCTGAACGATGGTGAATATGCAAAGGTGCCTGAAAATACCTCTATACTTGGTGCTTTTAAACTCTCAGGCAAAACCCGGAAAGGTACGTCCATCGGGATTCTCGAATCGTTTACGCAGCGCGAAAATGCTGATCTTTACCGGGGCGATACCATGAGCAAGTACCCGGTTGAGCCTTTTACCAACTACATGGTAGCCAGAGTTGAGCAGGACATTGATAAAGGCAATACCGTGGTAGGCGGGTTATTTACAGCTACTAACAGGGATATTAACAGCGAAAATTTTATTACCCTGCCCAAAGCTGCCTATACCGGTGGTGTTAACATGACGCGCTACTGGAATAACAAAAACTACTTTTTTACCTTCAGGGGAATTTTTAGCAGCATTTATGGATCAAAGGAATCGATAACAGAACTTCAAACCTTGTCGACACACAACTTCCAGCGGCCCGATGCCGGTCATGTGGAAGTTGACAGTTCGCGCACCAGCCTGAGCGGGCATGGCGGAACCCTCGAATTCGGGAAATTTGGCGGGGGCCACCTGCGTATGCTTTCGTGGATAACATGGTCGTCGCCGGGTCTCGATTTCAACGATCTCGGCTTTATGCAACAGGCAGATAATATTCAGCAGGTATTCTGGATGGGATACAATGAGTGGAAACCCAATCATTTTTATAACCGTTATAACTTTGGAGGCGATTTTTACACGGTTTGGAACTTCGCCGGGCAAAATGAATATAAGGGATTGGAAATGAACGGAAATTTGCAGTTCAAAAATTATTACAGCATATTCTCAGGTTTCAATCTGCAGGGTACTTCGCTTTCGTCGAGCGATCTGCGTGGCGGGCCTATGCTTAAGCTGCCCGGAAACTTCTCGTACCGTATTGGCGCTGCCAGCGACGAGCGTAAAAAACTCTCGATGGAACTCTTCCTGATGAAACGCTGGGGTCAGCATGATAACATCGATATGTCAATCATTGAGTATTCACTCACTTACAAACCTGTTAATGCCATTTCGGTGTCTTTATCGCCGGAGTATATGATTTCATCTGATAACCTGCAGTATGTAACTACCATCGAAGATAATGGCCCTGATAACTACATTATGGCAAACCTTCATAGCGAACAGTTTTCGCTTTCGGCAAGGGTTAATGTAGGTATTACGCCCGATATGTCAATTCAGTATTACGGCCAGCCATTTTTCTTCTCCGGGAATTATACCAGGTTTAAAACCATCACCAACTCAACCGCCGCCGAATACAACGACCGTTTCCACGAATACACGGCTGATGAAATTAACCTCGACAGTGAAAACGGGGTTTACAACGTGGATGCCGATAAAAACGGGACTACTGATTTTAGTTTCGACGACCCGAATTTTCACTTCCTGCAATATCGTTCGAACCTGGTATTCAGGTGGGAATACAAACCGGGATCAACGTTTTTCCTGGTATGGTCGCAGGGCCGAACCACTGATGGACCTGAAGGCAACTTTAATTTCAGCGATTACGCCACGGAGTTACACCAGGCAATTCCCCGTAACGATTTCCTGATTAAAATCTCTTACGCCCTGATCTTTTGATCCGTTAAGCCTGCTAAGCTACTGAACGGTAATTTATAAATTCAGAACTGTTTTACTGCAATTCAACGCAAAGCTACTTTTTCTGTCAGCTATGCGAAAGCGTTGCCCTGGCATGGATATTTCAAATTTCCACTAAAACATAATTGCTTCATTTATTGTAAGTTAAAAAATTATTGTTTTCTGAAAATTGTTGATAAATTCTTCTCTTCCGGGAAGCAGTTTTCCCGTTTTTCTCAAATTAAATATGTACCTTTGCAATGCATTATTGAAAGAATTGCAATAAATTGATTATGAGCGAATTAGAAAACAATATGAATGCCAGCGGAAATGGCAACGGGAATGGAAATGGCACATATACTGCTGACAACATTCAGGTTCTGGAAGGTCTTGAAGCGGTGCGCAAGCGCCCTGCCATGTACATCGGCGATATAGGCGTAAAAGGACTGCACCACCTTGTATACGAAGTAGTTGATAACTCTATCGATGAGGCTTTAGCCGGTTATTGTAACCAGATTTTCGTATCGATACTCCCCGATAACTCAATACGGGTAACGGATAACGGCCGTGGTATTCCTACCGATTTTCATGAAAAGGAAAAAAAATCAGCCCTTGAGGTTGTTATGACCGTGCTTCATGCCGGGGGTAAATTCGACAAGGGTTCGTACAAAGTATCGGGAGGTTTGCACGGGGTAGGGGTTTCGTGTGTGAATGCACTCTCAATCATGCTAAAGGTTACCGTACACCGCGAGGGGAAAATATTCGAGCAGGAATACTCGCAGGGCAAGCCACTGTACCCGGTTAGGGTTGCCGGCGAAAGCGATCACACCGGAACTACCGTTCATTTTCTTCCCGACAACGGTATTTTTATCACTGATAAATACGATTTCAATATTTTGTCGGCACGCTTGCGCGAACTGGCATTCCTCAATAAAGGCATTGAGCTCACGCTTACCGATGAACGCGAAATTGGCGATGATGGAAAACCGCTGACAGAAGTTTTCTATTCGACACGCGGATTGGTTGATTTTATCGAATACCTCGACGAAACACGCGAAAAACTGATCCCAGAGCCCATTTACATGGAAGGTGAGAAAAACGAAATCCCTGTTGAACTTGCCATGCAGTACAACACCTCGTTTTCCGAAAATATCCATTCGTACGTTAACAATATTAACACCCACGAAGGAGGTACCCACCTGGCCGGTTTCAGGCGCGCGCTCACACGCACACTTAAATCCTATGCCGAGAAATCGGGTATGCTCGATAAAATAAAATTTGATATTGCCGGCGACGACTTCCGCGAAGGACTTACTGCCGTGATTTCGTGTAAGGTAATGGAGCCACAGTTCGAAGGTCAGACCAAAACCAAGCTCGGTAACAACGAAGTAATGGGCGCTGTTGATCAGCTGGTGGCCGAAATGCTGAACTATTACCTCGAAGAACACCCGCGCGAAGCCAAAATGATCGTGAACAAGGTTATTCTGGCTGCTACCGCCCGCCATGCCGCACGCAAGGCACGCGAAATGGTACAACGTAAAAATGTTCTTTCGGGATCGGGTTTGCCGGGTAAACTGGCCGACTGCTCTGAGAATGATGCTTCACTCTGCGAAATTTATCTCGTTGAGGGTGACTCTGCAGGTGGAACCGCCAAACAGGGACGCGACCGTAAATTTCAGGCCATCCTGCCTCTGCGCGGTAAGATTCTGAATGTTGAAAAAGCCATGCAGCACCGCATATACGACAGCGAGGAAATAAAAAATATTTTCACCGCACTGGGAGTAAACATTGGTACCGAGGACGACAGCAAAGCGCTGAACCTCGACAAGCTCAGGTATCACAAGATTATTATCATGACCGATGCCGATGTGGACGGAAGCCACATTGCCACACTGATACTTACCTTCTTCTTCCGCTACATGAAAGAACTGATCGAGAACGGTTATATTTATATTGCCACTCCGCCACTGTACCAGGTTAAAAAAGGGAATACCGAACGCTACTGCTGGACCGAGGACGAACGCATTAAACTGGTAGCCGATATGTCGAAGGATGGATCGGAAAAAGGGATTCACATTCAGCGTTACAAAGGTTTGGGCGAAATGAACGCCGAGCAACTGTGGTCAACCACCATGAATCCGCAGTTCCGCACCCTGCGCCAGGTTACCATTGAAAATGGCTCCGAAGCTGACCGCGTTTTCAGTATGCTGATGGGCGACGAAGTACCGCCACGCCGCGAATTTATTGAACGTAACGCAAAATACGCCAAAATTGACATATAGTAAATCGGGTTAGGAATACGCTGTGATTTACGAACTAAAAGCCGGTGCCTGCAAAGGGCCGGTTTTTTTTATTGATAAATATAAATCCCCAAATCCTGTTTCATGAAATAGGCTCTTCTGCCGGCACCTGTTTTGATTCAGCACAGTAACTTCACATTACATTCATGAAAGCCTGAAGTGAAATTGGCACTTTTGTGCTATTGCATTGGGTTGACATTTAATTGTACTTTTGTTCTATTCTGATTTTTACCTGTATTGGAAATCATCTACTGGCAGGTTTTTCAACATTTCTTCACCACATACTCCTTAAATCAGAAACTCATCCGCTCCCCGCTGCTTACCGGAAAACTAATTTCACTATCCCGCTCCGCTTCCCGCGGGATTTTACCATGCATGGTCACAATTTGTACAATGTTTAACCATTTAAAAATGACAACATTATGCTAACATTATTTCGCAGGCGACTCGGTTTGGGATGGTTACCCGACTATCCCGATTTCAGGGATCTTACCCTTGACCACGACCAGGTTTCGAACAGGCTGAAAAGCCTGGGGCAAATTTCGGTGAAAAAGATGTTTAACAAAACAGATGCCTTAAAGCTTACCAAAGCCACCCTGCCCGGTTCCGTATCGCTGGTGCCGTGGTTTTCGCCGGTCGAGGACCAGGGGCAGCTTGGATCGTGTACCGCCAATGCCGGGGTTGGGATTATTGAATACTTCGAAAGGCGGGCTTTCGGCAAACATACCGATGCCTCGAGGCTGTTCCTGTATAAGGCAACCCGTAACCTGATGCACGAAAGTGGCGATACCGGCGCATTTCTGCGCACTACCATGGGAGCCATGGTGCTTTTCGGGCTTCCTCCCGAAGAGTACTGGCCATACCATGAGGCTGATTTTGACAAGGAACCCACTGCTTTCTGTTATGCCTTTGCCCAAAATTACCAGGCAATAAGCTATTACCGCCTCGATCCGCCCGGAACCAAAAGCTCCGACCTGCTTAGCCAGATTAAGGTAAACCTTTCGGTTGGTCTGCCGGCAATGTTTGGTTTCACCGTTTACAGTTCCATAGAACAGGCCGACGATAACGGTGGCAAAATACCATACCCCACCAAAGGTGATAAAATAGCCGGAGGACATGCCGTGGTTGTAGCCGGTTACGATGACAAAATGAAAATTAAAAATAAATTGGCCGGCGCCAAGGAGACAACAGGCGCTTTGCTTATCCGAAATTCGTGGGGCACCGGCTGGGGCGATAACGGCTATGGCTGGCTGCCGTACGATTATGTGCTGAAAGGCCTTGCCGACGACTGGTGGTCACTGTTGAAAAATGAATGGGTAGAATCAGGCAATTTTAAACCTTAGGAATACGGTTACTGATGATGTTTAAGTTTTGTGAAAAGTGTAAATAAACTCCACAGTTTGCTTCGGCATTCGCTGAAAGCAATACTGTGGGGTTTTTGCTTAGCCGGGATTTATGACGGAATTTCAGGAAAAAGAAACCTATAAAAAAGCGTTACCTGCAAATTATGAATACAAAAGGAGACTACAAGCAACCAGCCATGACTAACTGGTACGATCCCCGGCAGTTGTCGGCAACAGCCCTCAAAGCGCTGGTTTCGGGTACATTTGCCAGCTATGCCGATAAAAGGGAACTGCAGGCCGCCCTTGGAAAAGGCAATGTGCCTTTCGACTTTAGCCGGGATGCTGAAACAGGATTGCCTGTAGACGAATTTTGGATTGATTTTATTTCCGATACCGGTGATGGATTTAATTCTACCTACACGGTTGCCGACCTCGAAGCCAGGCATTTGCAGCTAATGTTGAATCCGGCTTATGCCGGAACACGGAAAACCAGTGTAACCCACTGGGACCTGCCTGCCGGTAACATTTTGCTGCTCGGAGGCGACCAGGTATATCCAACGCCTTCGATGCAGGCCTACGAAACCCGGTTTAAAGTTCCGTTCAGGGCAGCATCCAACAAGCATCACCCTGCAGGGAAATCAGGTTATAAAATGTTTGCCATACCCGGCAACCACGACTGGTACGATGGCCTTGGCAGTTTTATAAAACTTTTTTGCCAGCAACGCCGCATCGGGCAATGGCAAACGGAGCAGTTTCGCAGTTACTATGCAATGAAGCTTACGGCTAACCTGTGGATTTGGGCCACTGATGTGCAGCTGAATTCTGATATCGACAAGCCCCAGCTCGACTACTTCCGCGATATTGCAAACCAGTATATGAACCATGGCGACAGGGTGATACTGGTTACCGCCGAGCCAGCCTGGGTTTATCAAATGATTGATCGTAAAAACACTTCCTACCGGCGGCTGCGTTTTTTTGAAGAAGTTTTTATTACCGGCGACAAATACCAGCTGAAGAACGGGAAGAAATTCAGGCTGGTGGCTACGCTTACCGGCGATTTTCACCATTACTCGCGTTACTGCGAAACAAAAACCTGGGATGACGGCACCACCTATACCAACCAGCTGGTTACCGCCGGGGGTGGAGGGGCGTTCCTGCACCCCACGCATAACCTGCCTCAAACACTTACCGAACCCGGAAACAGCGCCGGATCAAGTGCAGAGCCGGGCAAAAATAAAGTCCCGGAGCTCGAAGCCTGTTTCCCCGATCAGAAACAGTCGCGGAAAATAGCAAACAATATGTTGCTGTTTCCATTTAAAAATATAGCCTTTTGGATCACCTTCACGGCAATTGAACTGTTGCTTGCCTGGATGCTGCAAAGCACCTCGAAACATGAGCCCATGAGTTTTATGCACCAGCTTTCGGAGGTAAGCAGCCTGTGGGAATTGTTCCCCTTTATAGGCCGTCACCTTTTCCTGAGTCCGCCGGTATTGTTCATCTGCCTGTTTGTAGTGGTCGGGTTGTACGTGTTTGCTGATGGCAACGGCGGGAAACGGAATTACAAATGGGTGGGAGCCGTGCATGGACTGGTACAGCTATTTTGTATGTTTTTGTTCAGCTGGTTATTTGCCTGCGTCAATTTTAATGTGTTTGATATCGGAAATAAACTGTTGTTCCTCAAAGTTTATGCCATCGAAACCTTTTTAATTGCCGGGCTGGCCGGAAGTTTTATCATGGGTTTTTATCTCTGGTTCTGCAGCCTGTATCTCAATATGCATATCGACGAAAGCTTCTCCGCATTCGGGTACCCGCATTTTAAAAATTTCCTGCGTATACACGTTAAAAACGATGGCACCGTTACCATTTATCCGATTGGTATCGAACGCGTAGTTACCCACTGGAAGCAAGAGGGAAGCGGCGAAGCAATCACTTTTGTTTCGGAAGAAAAAGCCACGTATTATTTAATTGAACCACCCATTGAAATTCCTGGTTCAGTCTAAGATCTGCAGTTCTCTATCAGTTGGGCAGGGATGAGGTTGAAGTTCAAACCTAAGGATAAAAGGATATGAAGTCATCCTCCTTACCGCTTTCCTATACCTTACATCTTATACCTTACAACTTTCTCCTTAAACCTTGCTGCTAAATGCGGAAACATAGCAATGGTTTGGTAAACCTTGCTATATTTGCCCTCACTATAACAGCATCATAAACCCTTTGCAATGAAAACAAAAATCTTCACGCTACTGCTGAGCCTTTTCAGCTTGTATTGTATTGCGCAACCCATGGGTGGCGGCCTCAACTGGATGCCCGATGGCAACAGCTTTACTAACCTCGATAAATATACTATCGTTAAAACCGAATTGCCATCGCTTTCGAAAACGGTGCTGTTCGACTTCGATAAACTGCTGCCCCGCGACGAATCGCACCCCCGCAATGTTTCGTCGTACGTGCTTTCGAAAGACATGAAACAAGTGCTGCTCAAAATAAACACCCAAACCCAGTATCATAAAACTACCGGCGAAGTATGGGTATATAATTCGGTGGACGGAAAAATAAAGCAACTGGGTAAAACGCTGCGGACCGACGGGCTGATGTATCCCAAATTTTCGCCCGACGGATTAAAAGTGGCCTACGTATACCAGGATAAATCGGCCAATAAAGTGGTGTATAACCTGTATGCTGAAGACCTGAAAACCGGGAAAATAAAACAGCTTACCTTCGATACCCGCGATCGCAGCATTAACGGAACCTTCGACTGGGTTTACTCCGAAGAGTTGTTCTGCACCGATGGTTTCCGCTGGAGCCCCGATGGCACACGCATTGCTTACTGGAATGTGGATGCTTCCAAAGTACGCAATTACCTGATGCTTAATACTACCGACTCCATTTACCCTTTCACCGTTGCGGTTGAATATCCCAAGGCCGGCGAAGATCCCTCGCCTGCAAAAATCGGGGTGGTCGACCTGGCAACAGCCAAAACCCAGTGGATGAAAATTGAGGGTGACCCACGGCAGAATTACCTGGTTAAAATGGAGTGGGCTTCGAAAAGCGATCTTATTATACAGCAACTGAGCCGCAAACAAAACGTTTCGAAACTATACCTGGCCAATGCCACCACCGGTGCTGCCAAAGTATTGTGGAGCGATACCGACAAGGCATGGATTGATGTGGAAGCCACCTGGAATACCAACGACAACGCAGGCTGGAACTGGATTGAAGGCGGAAAGGCTTTTGTATGGGCAAGCGAAAAGGATGGCTGGCGCCACCTGTACCGCATTGGCATGGATGGTAAGGAAAGCATCATCACCACGGGCGATTTCGATGTGATTAAGATTTACCTCATCGACGAGCCCAACAACCTGCTGTATTTTGCAGCCACGCCCGAAAATGCCACGCAGCGTTATATGTATTGTACCAAACTCGATGGCTCCGGCACTCCGCAACGGGTAACCCCGGCCGATTTTACCGGAACCAACGATTATATGCTTTCGCCCAATGGCAAATGGGCACGTCATAACTTTTCGTGCCACCTTTATTTCCCGGCTTCGGAATGGGTATCGCTGCCTGCGCATTCACCGGTTGATCCTGCAAAGGGTATTCTCAAAAATCTGAAGGAAGATCCCTTTGGCAAGCAGGTTTCGTTTTTTAAAGTTACTACCGAGGATGGGATAACCCTCGATGGCTGGATAGCCAAACCCAAAGATTTTGACCCGTCGAAAAAATACCCCGTATTCTTTTACGTGTACGGCGAACCCTGGGGATGCACCGTGTTCGACAATTCACGGATTGGCCGCTCGGGTCAGTTTGGCGGTAATATTGCCGATATGGGCTACCTGTATGTTTCGGTGGACTGCCGCGGGAGCCTTGCGCCCCGTGGCCGCGAATGGCGTAAATCCATTTACCGCCAGGTGGGCAGACTCAATATCCGCGATATGGCCCTGGGAGCCAAAGAAGTGCTGAAATGGAACTATTGCGACACCAGCCGCGTAGCCGTGCATGGCTGGAGCGGCGGAGGTTCGTCAACGCTCAACCTGATGTTCCAGTACCCCGAAATATTTAAAACCGGTATTGCCACGGCTGCCGTTGCCAACCAGCTGGCTTACGATAATGCTTACCAGGAACGGTATATGGGTATTCCTGCCGAAAGCAGGGCCGATTTTATTGCCGGTTCACCCTATACCTATGCCAAAAACCTAAAGGGAAACTTGCTTTACATCCATGGCACCGGCGACGATAACGTGCATTATGCCAATGCCGAAAAGCTTTTCAACGAGCTGATCCGGTACAATAAAACCTTCCAGATGATGGCGTACCCCATGCGTTCGCACGGTATTTACGAAGGCGAAGGTACCTCGCAACACCTGGCCACCACCTGCAAAAAATTCCTGCTCGAAAACTGCCCTCCGGGAGGAAGATAGTGGGGATGTGGGATGTTGGATGTTGGATGTAGGATGTAGGATGTAGGATGTGGGATTTCGGATTTCGGGATTTCGCCTGCCTGACTGCGTCAGCAGGCAGGGATTGCTGATTGTGGAATTCAGATTTCGGATTGAAGGATGTTGGATTGCGGGATTGCGGATTGCTGATTGTGGAATTCGGATTGCAGATTGCAGGATTAAGGATTGCGGGATTACGCTTGCCTGACTGCGATAGCTGGCAGGGATTGCTGGAAATGGGAGGTTCCTGCTTGCATAGGTGCAGTTGATTCTGCAAAATAAGAAAGATCGATCAAGATAAGAAAATTCCGAAAGCACGTCCTCCCCTGGTCACAGGGGAGGTGCCGACAGGCGGAGGGGTAGCTGTAGGGAAAGCTTGCCTCCTAAAAGTAGACCAATGCCTGTCAGCAACCGGCAGGCCTGCCTTCCTTGCTTGCAAAGAAAGAGCTGGTTGCACAAAATAAGAAAGATCAATCAGGTTAAGAAAATTCTGAAAGCAGGTCCTCCCCTGGTCACAGGGGAGGTGCCGACAGGCGGAGGGGTACATGCAGGCAAAACCTTGCTTCATAAACCGGGCTGATCAGCGCTGACATTTTTACCAACCGAAGCCTTGTTAGCAATTGCGACCAGGTTTTTTAATTATCGAACACCTATTATTCAGCCGAACATTCGTAGTACTCACCTCAAAACAACACGCATGGATCCCATTTCCGGACACGACGAAAAAATAGCCCGATTAACCTTTGCCTCGGTGTACCCGCTTTATCTTTCGAAAATCGAGCGTAAAGGGCGCACCCGCGACGAGCTGCATCAGGTTATCAGCTGGCTTACCGGCTACAACGAAATGCAGTTGCAGCAAATGATACAATCGGAGGTAACCTTCGAAACATTCTTCGGGCAAGCTAAGCTCAATGCCCACGCTCATTTAATTAGCGGCGTAATATGTGGCTACCGCATCGAAGAAATCGAAAATCCGCTCACAAAACAGGTAAGGTATCTCGATAAGCTGGTTGACGAACTTGCCAAAGGTCGCAAGATGGAAAAAATTCTGCGTACGGCTTAATCACCTCCTTTTCAACTGTAGTTTTTTGCCCACAGCTTATTCACACTTGGGCTGCGATGGTAATGCCCTTAACTGGTATATATTCAACCCGGGAGTAAGCTCCGTTTCACAAAACAAAGTCATATAATCCGGGGAGATTACCGGATTTACAGTGCTGCTGTTACCCTCTGCCCGCAAAACAACTTTTTATTTACCTGTTTGTTTTACATACAGCCCGAACTGGCTTTGGGAAGAATTGCATTTAACGCGCTGATGCGCACAAAAAAATTGCGATGGTACCATTCATTCAGAAAGAAAGAGCAGCACAGTTCCTGAAATGTCACCACGATAAACAGACCCTTGTGATGCTGAACTCCTGGGACCCCGGAAGTTCAAAATTAATTGAAGCCTGCGGTTATAAAGCTGTTGCTACCACAAGCATGGGCATAGCCGCCTCGCTGGGCATGGCTGATTGTGAGGTTATACAGTTGCCTGAAATGATCAGGGTTATAGGTGGTATAGTAAATGCAGTGCAGGTTCCCGTTACGGTTGATATCGAAGCGGGCTATGGCAATACCACCGAAGAGGTTATTGATTCGGTTTCACAGATTATTGCTACCGGTATCGTAGGTATTAATATTGAGGACAGCATCAACCTTAACCAGGTATTGATTAACGAAACTGAATTCTGCGAACGTATCAGGGCGATCAGGGCATTGTCAGATTCACTGGGCTTTCATTTGTTGATAAATGCACGTACCGATTCCTTTTATACATCCACCGGCACAGCCAGCCAGAAATTAGCTGAATCCATAAGGCGCGGCAATATGTACCACGAAGCCGGCGCCGACTGCATATTTGTTCAGCCGGTATGCGACCGACAAACTATTGCAACCCTGGTAAAGGAAATTCATGCCCCGATAAATATACTTTCGAACCCCACTATCGGAGGTTGCCTTCCCTTATCGGTACAGGAACTTCAGGATATGGGCGTTGCCCGTATAAGCCTGGGCTCGGGACTGATGAAAGCTACCCTGGCTTTAATGAAAAAAGTTGCCGATGAACTTTTGCAACAAGGTACTTACAATATATTAACCGATGCGCTAAGCCCGGTACAGGATGCGGCCCTGGCATATAAAATGGCGATAGGCCAGCAACCGTAAACACTGGCAATTCCCCGCGTGTACCCTGCGCGACCCGGATAAATCAATCAAAGCAAATCATGTAAAATATCCGTCAAAAAAAAATATCATTTCCTAACTACTTCGTGTGTTAAAAATTTAAAACCGGTTAATCCCTCACTTCAACCTATTTTCATCCTGCATACTTAATATTTATGCTTTCACCTTTAATAAAATATGAATTTTCAGCCTCGGCCTGGCAATATGCAGGGCAAGGCGGCTGGTATTTTGTTTCGCTGCCAGCTGATATGTCAACCGAAATTAGGGAAAACCTGAAATGGCAGGAGGAAGGCTGGGGCCGGCTGAAAGCAAAAGCCAAAACCGGTAACAGCGAGTGGCAAACTGCCATATGGTTCGACACGAAACGCATGACCTATCTGCTCCCGCTGAAAGCCGAAGTACGAAAAAAAGAAAACATTACCGCAAACCAGGAA